>JAFGGF010000187.1 GCA_016930735.1 Prolixibacteraceae bacterium | reverse complement strand
GCTTCTGAAAAAATCCACCCTTACATGCAGCCCCTGTTTGATAACCTGGCTGTAATCAAGCACGTATTTAACGTCCGCAGTACTGAATATCAGAAAATTGAGGAGCTGATTAAAGAAGAAAGGCTGGTAATAACTCCTCTTGCTTATATCAGGGGCCGGAGCCTTTCAAATGCATATTTTATTATTGATGAAGCTCAAAACCTGACACCTCATGAGATTAAAACAATTATAACCCGTGCCGGCGAAGGTACAAAAATGGTATTTACCGGCGACCTGCAGCAAATCGATTCGCCATACCTTGATATGAAATCAAACGGGCTGGCATTTATGACCGACCGGATGAAAAACCAGGATCTTTTTGCTCATATTAACCTGATTAAAGGTGAACGAAGCTATCTGGCAGAACTGGCAAGCAACCTGATGTAACATGTTATTCTTTCTCGAAATAACTTTGATTCAGTGCAGTAACAGAAAAAATTTTACTACTGAAGAAAAACCGGATCCGGATTTAACAAAAAAAACGGATGGTAAATCATTTCCAAAAAATAAATCCACTCATCTGATTCATATTATTCGAAAAATAAGACCTTGAGCTCTTTAATTTTTCAAATGCTTTTTTTTACCTTTGCCCCCTGATTTAGAAGACAGGATGAACTATCAGGGGAAAAAGGCAGCATTTTACACTTTGGGTTGTAAACTCAATTTTGCAGAGACATCCACTATTGCCTCTTCTTTAAATGAAGTTGGGTTCAACCGTGTTGACTTTAATGAAAAAGCCGACTTATATATAATTAATACCTGTTCTGTTACCAACCAGGGTGATAAAAGCAGCCGGAATATAATCCGTCAGGCAGTCCGGAATAATCCCGATGCTATGGTTGTTGTTGTGGGTTGTTATTCGCAACTCAAACCCAATGAAATTGGCAACATTGAAGGGGTTGACCTGGTGCTGGGGACACAGGAAAAATTTCATATCCCTTCGTGGCTTGGCGATTTATCAAAAAAAGAAAAAACCGAAATTCATACCACACGCCTTCCTGACATTACAAATTACCACCGCGCATTTTCATGGGGCGACCGCACCCGGAGTTTCCTGAAAGTTCAGGATGGCTGCGATTATTTTTGTTCATTCTGTACCATCCCCCATGCCCGGGGAAGAAGTCGTAACGATAGTATAAACAACACAGTTCAGGAAGCTGTAAAAGCAGTTACCAAAGGATTTAAAGAAATCATCCTGACGGGTGTAAACATTGGGGATTTTGGCAAATCGACCGGAGAAAATTTTTACGACCTGCTTGTTGCACTCGAAAAAGTGGAAGGGCTTGAAAGGCTTCGAATCAGCTCGGTTGAACCAAACCTGTTAAAAGACCGGATCATTGAACTTGTTGCAAACTCAAAAGTGCTGATGCCGCATTTTCATATTCCGCTCCAGGCGGGTTCCGATGAAGTACTTTCATTGATGAAACGCAAATATTCAACTGGGCTCTTTGCTTCAAGGATAAAAAAAATACGCGAGCTCATTCCTGATGCATTTATCGGTGTCGATGTTATTGCAGGCACAAATGGTGAAACCGAAGAATTATTCCAGGAATCATATGATTTTTTAAACAGCCTTGAAATCTCACAACTTCATGCATTCCCCTATTCTGAAAGAAGTGGAACACAAGCCCTGAAAATACCATGGAAAGTACCGGTTGAAGAACGGAAACTCAGGACTCAGAAATACATCAACCTTTCAGAAAAGAAACTCCTGGCATTTTATCAGAAAAACCTTGGAACGGAAAGGACGGTCCTTTTTGAAGAAAAAAAGGATAAAAACACAATGAAAGGATTTACTGAAAATTATATCAGAGTTGAAACCGGTTACAACACAAATCTTATAAACAAACCGGTTAAGGTTAAATTACTTTCAGTTGCAGCAAATGGAAATGTAATTATTTCGTTGGATTAGCCTTTTTTTAATATATTCGGATTAAAATTCAACATTATGGATTACAAAAATATTTGTTTTGAAGTCCGGGGGATTGCCTATCAGGCAGGTGAATTTATCCGAAATGAAAGGTTAAAGCTATCAGCGAAAGATGTGGTAACCAAAAGCACAGCCAGTTTTGTAACCTATGTCGATAAAACTTCAGAACAATTCATTGTAAAAGAATTAAGCAAACTTTTGCCGGAGGCCGGTTTTATTACTGAAGAAGAAACAGTAAAAACTGAAAAAGAAAAACTGATGTGGGTAATCGACCCGCTGGACGGAACCACAAATTATATTCATGGCATTTCCCCTCATTCAGTCAGCATCGCCCTCATGGAAAACGATGAACCGGTTATCGGGGTTGTTTATGAAATCGGGCTTGATGAAATGTTTTATGCCTGGAAAGGAAGCTGGGCATATTTAAACGACAAGGTTATTAAGGTCTCAGAATCTTCGAAACATGAAGATACTCTGATTGCCACCGGATTCCCGTATTACGATTTTGATAAAATTGAAAACTATATTGATGTACTTCGCTTTTTGATGCGGAACACGCGTGGTTTAAGGCGGATGGGCTCGGCAGCAGTTGACCTCGCTTATGTTGCGGCAGGCCGTTTCGACGCTTTTTACGAACATGCACTTCATGCCTGGGATGTAGCTGCCGGAGTACTGATTGTTCAACAGGCCGGTGGAAAAGTCACAGATTTTAACGGAGGAGAAAACTGGCTTTTCGGTGGTGAGATTATTGCAGCAAATAAAAATTATTTTAATGCCTTTTATAAAATTGTAAATCAACACCTGGGAACCGGTTCACGGATATAAAAACCTGTTGAATATGAAATCTTTTCTATTTAAATTCCTGCTTTTAATATTAATGTTTGCAGCATCTTATAAAATTTATTCACAGGATTTCTCAACAGAACAATTTAAAAAACCTCCGCAGGGAACTGCAATTATTATTACCGGTGCTGCAGCCCGTATTCCGCAGGAAGCCGCTTTGCTTGAAGAACTATATAAAAAAGGCCAGTTAAATGATGTTGTATTTATTGCCGGTGCCAGTTCCGGAGCACTCAACACGGTTATGCTCAACGGAATACTGGATAAAAAAATTACCTGGGAAGAATATAAAAACCTGCTATTCAGTATAACCAACGATTCGATTTTTATCAGAAAGGGGAAAAAACTTCCGCTGGATATCAGTCCTTTGAAACATTATCTGACAAATGTGGTCAATAACAAACTCGGATATTATAAAATCGGAGACCTGCCTGTCGCAAGTGCAATTTCCATATCAGATATAAACCTGTTAAAACTGGTCAGGAGGAATTACAGGTTAAGTAATATCAGGATGAATGAAGAAAGTGACCCTTCACTTGATCTGGTTCAGATTTTAATGGCATCGACAGCATTCCCCATTGCTTTTCCAAAAGCAAAAATTACAGGTGCAACCACCCTACCCGACGACGAATTTATTGACGGTGGCCTTGTTGGGGACCATGTCCCGTTTGCCGGATTGCTGGAATTTATTGATTACCGGAAGCAGGATGTTGAAAAAGTATTTATTGTCAGCCGGAAATCCGACCGCCCGGAATTAAGCGAAGAACTGTTGTCGGTTGGAATTAATGACAAAGGATTGTTCGATAAATTAGGTATTTCACTGGATGATTTTTTAAAATCCGCTTTTCTGAAGGGTTTGAAAAAATTTAAGGAGAATGCCCCTGAGCTTGCTGAAAAAACATACGTTTATGTGCCGGAGTTTGAAAGATCATTCTTATTGCTAAATTTCGATAACCTGAAAGATCAATACGACTTTACCGGTAAATGGGCAAAAAACAATGAACCGGTTCCACTGTCTGTATATCTTGAAAATAATAAAGAATAATTTATAATTGTACTGTCACTGATCTGAACAGCTCCTGAATCAAATAATGGCTTTAAATTGACAAGTCGTTATAAAGTATTAAATTGCATGGAAAATCAGGATATGGAAACCAACGAAATTAAACTTATCAAAGAACAGCTGTTAAAACTTGACGATAAAGATTTTAATCTTGATGCCTGGAAAAAACACACCATTATATTTTTGGAAAGATTTTTTGGCAGCAACAGTTCAAAAGTAAAACTGATTGAAGATTTACGGTATGATTATTCGAGCTGGAATTTACGTGATATTGCCGGTTCAGGAAAAACTAAGGATCCGGTAAAAACACAGGCTGCAGAAATTCTGGAAGCTATTGTTTATGAGCTTGAAAAGTTGGGATTGCCCAAAGAATCAAAGGTAAATGACAAATTACTTTCATTACTTAGTGATGAACTCACCGGTAAACAAATCAAAGAAATTGAACACATTTTAGAAGAAAAAACAACAAATAAAACAGAGAAAATTCAGGATATACTGAACAATCTCGAAAAAGAAAATTTATCTTTGATAGTTTCCAGGTTACTAACCTCATAAAAAATACGTATGATAAATCACAGGAAGGTTGCCGTTGTGATCCTGAACTGGAACGGCTCCCAACTCTTAGATAAATATTTACCATCCGTAATCCTACACAGCAACGACAACGATGTTGAAGTAATAGTGGCAGATAATTTTTCAACCGATGATTCTGTTGAAAAATTACGAAGCAAATATCCGAAGGCCTCTGTTATTGAATTAAAAGAAAACTATGGTTTTTCAAGGGGTTATAACGAAGCACTGAAACAAGTTAAAGCCGATTATTTTGTGATTCTGAATTCAGATGTTGAAGTAACCAAAAACTGGATTGACCCGGTTATTAAACGAATGGAGGAGGATGAAAAAATTGCTGCTGTCCAACCAAAAATCTTAAGCCATACAAAAAAAGAATATTTTGAATATGCCGGGGCAGCCGGAGGATTTATCGATAAATACGGGTATCCCTTTTGCCGGGGCCGTATCCTCAATGTTGTCGAGAAGGACGAGGGACAGTACAACGAAGCAACTCCCATTTTCTGGGCAACAGGTGCATGTATGTTCATCAGGGCAAAATTATTTACAGGCAACGGTGGTTTCGATCCTGATTTCTGGGCACACATGGAAGAAATTGACCTTTGCTGGAGGCTAAAAAACCAGGGCTATTCAATCTGGTACGAGCCCGAAAGTATTGTTTATCATCTTGGAGGAGCAACTTTAGAATACAACAATCCTAAAAAAATATACCTGAATTTCCGAAACAACCTGTTAATGCTGATTAAAAACCTACCAGCAGGAAAGTTTATTTTTATTTTGCTTTTCAGGATGATACTGGATGGAGTAGCTGCTGTAAAATTTTTAATCGGTTTTCAGTGCAAAGCATTTTTCTCTGTTATAAAAGCACATGGATACCTGTATCGCAACTTCGGAAAATTCTACAGAAAAAGAAGAGAATTATTATCCGGTATAACAGAAACAGAACACAAAGAAATATTCAGAAGAGGAATTATGCTTCGTTTTTTTATACAGAAAAGAAGGAAATTCTCTCAGTTGAAGTTTAAATCGATGCAATGAAGAAATTAATTTTCAAGGAAAAAATATATACTTATCAAATTGATTTTGTGGGGCATGTAAATAACATTGTTTACATTCAGTGGTTGGAAAACGGAAGAATGAGGCTCCTCGAAGAAATGGGATTCCCGATTACAAATCTTGCACATCTGGAAGGAATTGTACCCGTTTTAACCGAAACACAAATAAAATACAAACGCCCTCTGTTTCTGGACAATGAAGTAAAAATAGAAATGTGGATTTCAAAAATGAACAATGCATCAGCTATTATGGAATTCAGGTTTTATAATGAAAAGGGGGAACTTTGTGCAACAGCCCAACAAAAAGGACTTTTTATCGACCGGAAAACTCAGCGCCCGACAAGGATCACTCCGGAACACAGGTCTGCATTTGAACAATATTTAATACCTGACAATTAAAATATGGAAAACAAAGTTGCCTTAAATACAGGCTGTTCTTCGGGAATCGGGCGGGAATTTTCCCGGCAGTTGTTTAATTCCGGATGGAAAGTATTTGCTACAGCCCGAAAAACTGAAACCTTGCAGCCATTAGCTGATTTGGGTTGTGAAACCATCCGGCTTGATGTCACCAGCCGTGAACAGATCAGGGAAGTAATCAAAAAAATTCTTCATAAAGAAAAGAAGATCGACTTGTTGATCAACAACGCGGGTTATGGTTTAATGGGCCCGGCAATTGAAATTCCATACGAAGAACTGGTAAGGCAATTTGATACCAACCTGTTTGGAGCAGTTGAATTAATAAAAGAGGTTATTCCTGACATGATAGATAACAAATCAGGTATTATTGTAAACATCGGCAGTATTTCAGGAATCACTGCGACACCTTTTTCGGCGCCTTATTGTGCTTCGAAAGCAGCAGTTCATGCTTTTTCCGATTCTTTACGAATGGAACTGAAACCATTTGGGATAAAAGTGATAACCGTTCAGCCGGGCGCAATAAAGTCCAACTTCGGGGAAAATGCCGATGTAACCGTAAGCAATGTTTTAAGCCCGGATTCTTTTTATTCATCCATTCAGGAATATGTGCATAAACGGGCGAAAACATCTCAGGAATCAACAACCCCGGTTGATGTTTTTGTTAAAAATGTATTAAAGAAAACTTTGCAGAAGAATCCTCCTTCTGTTATCAGAACCGGGAAAAAAAGTTTCCTTCTTCCAACGTTTAAAAAAATACTTTCCACAAAAATGCTGGATAAAATTTTGATGAAAACCTATGGGCTTAACAAATTATCATTATATAAACGTGAGGATTCATAAAGATATCATTATTGTGACTTTCTGAATGTTTATTATTTAGAATTGCTTTTTTCAAAAATCCATTTTACCTTTAACCCGATATTGCAATGGGGGTGTCCCGATAGCTATCGGGACTGAGATTATACTCACTGAACCTGCTCCGGGTAATGCCGGCGAAGGGAGTGCAAAAGGATTTATCCTTCCTCATTGGTTAGTTTAATAACCAATTTTAATCAAAATGAAAAAATTAAATTTGATGCTGCTATTGCAGTTGATTGTTGTGCTTGCCTGGGGGCAGTACAGTTTAAATGGTACAGTTAAAGGAAATGATGAAAGCCTGGTCGGAGCAAGTGTTGTTGTAAAAAACACTTACTATGGCCAATCGACAAATCAGGAAGGAAAATTTGATTTTAAAAGCCTCAAACCAGGCAATTATGAATTACAAATTAAATTTATTGGCTTCGAAGAAAAAACGGTAAACATAACCCTGAATGAAAATAAAACTTTACAGATTGAACTTGAACCATCCGTGATTTTTACTGATGAAGTAATTGTTGAGGGAACGCGGGCAAAGGACAAAACTCCGGTTGCCTGGACAAATGTTGAAAAGGAACAAATTGACAAAACAAACACGGGGCAGGATATCCCCTACCTTCTTTCCCTGACCCCATCATTTGTTCCTACATCTGATGCAGGAGCTGGAGTTGGTTATACCGGGTTCCGTATCAGGGGCACCGACATGAACCGGATCAATGTTACATTGAACGGAATCCCATACAACGATGCCGAATCGCACAGCACCTATTTTGTGGATGTCCCCGACCTGGCTTCTTCACTGGAAAACATTCAGGTTCAACGGGGTGTCGGGACTTCATCCAACGGGGCAGCTTCGTTCGGGGCAACCATTAATTTGCAAACAAACACGGTTATTAAAGATGCTTATGCCGAATACAAAACTGCAGCCGGATCATTTAATACATTTAAAAATACTGTTGCTGCAGGGACCGGGTTGATTGATGGAAAATTCACTTTT
>JAFGGF010000186.1 GCA_016930735.1 Prolixibacteraceae bacterium | reverse complement strand
TTGGTTTGACGATAATACGTAACATGGTCCCTGCCTGATGCCTGTTTTATTAAAAAGATGATTAATACGGATATCAAAAGGACTCCGATAACTATTGCAACTATAATTGTTTGATTTGCCATTTGAACTTCCGGAATACTGATAGTAATGATTAAAGTTACTTCATATATAACGTTGTTAGTGTTTTTGAAAAGGAAAATATTACACATTATTGAAGAATTGTTCTGATTGGTTAATTAATCTGCATGAATTCATTAACAGGCAATTACCGGTAACAGGTCAAAAAAATGAAAACATTTCACACAAAATTTATGTTAATTCACAGAAAAAAGTTTTATGTTCGTTACCGAAACTCATTTCAAATTAATAAATGTTATGCGTCAGTATATTACAGTGATTTTTATGTTAATCGGCTTAACCGGTATGTCACAGCAGCCGGTAAAAAAACCTTTAACTTTCGATGATTATAATTCATGGAAAACTCTTGTCAACAAACAGATTTCGGATAATGGCAAAGTTATTTCCTATGAAGTAAACCCGCAAAAAGGCGACGGGATTCTGGTTGTCCACCATTCCGGCAGGATTGATTCTTTAAAAAGGGGAGCAGATGCACAGATCAGCCCTGAAGAAAATTATATCGTTTTTAAGATCAAACAACCGGAAGACAGTATCAGGAAAGCAAAAATAGACAAGGTTAAAAAGGAAAATATGCCGGCCGACAGCCTTGGTATATTTGTTTTTAAACACGACTCGGTAGTGGTTTATCCCGAAATCAAATCGTTTAAAATCCCGGAAGAGGACGGGAACTGGATTGCCTTAACTTTAAAAGCAACTGAACTAAAAGATACAACCAAAACAAAAGAAAAGAAAAAGAAGGACAAACAACCCGGCGACGACCTGGTTTTGTTTAACACCACAAATGCCGATACAACAGTATTCAGGAATGTAACTGAATTTTTTTATTCAAAACCCGGAAATAACATATTGCTTATCAGCCAGATGGAAGATAGTGTAAACACATGGTCAAAAATCCGGATGTTCGATACAAAAACAGCAACTGTTAAAACGGTATTTGATGAACAGGGCTGGGCAAAAAAAATAATTTCGGATGAAACAGGCAGCCAGTACGGTTTTCTTTATTCAGCAGATACAATCAAAGAAAAAATATACAAGTTGTATTACGGTACAGTTGAAGAAACAAATCCCGAAATGATTGTTGACAGTTATACATCTGGGATCCCTATTGGCTGGTCGCCCAGTGAGAACGGGCGGATCTGGTTTTCAGAAGACGGGACCAAACTGTATTTCTGTACGGCTGAATCACCTGAACACGCGCCAAAAGACACAATTCCGGAGGATGAAAAACCCAAACTGGATATCTGGAACTGGAAAGACCTGACATTACAGCCTCAGCAAAAACTCGAAGCTGCGGAAGAAAAAAAACGAACCTATCAGGCAGTATTTTTTACAGAAACACATAAGTACATTCAGTTGGCTGATGTCAATATAAAGAATGTGAGCACCATATTGAAAGGGGATGCAGACATTGCCCTTGGCAGCGATGAAACTCCTTACCTGCGCGCTTCAAGCTGGACAGGTGAAAACAACCGCGATTATTACCTTATCGATTTAAGATCGGGTATAAAAAACCAGGTTCTGACAGACCAGTCGTATGTAAGGCTGTCACCAGCAGGGAAATATCTTATCTGGTATAACGACAGTGATAGCAGTTATTATGCGAAATCAACAGGGCGGGAAAAAAAGGACACCATAGCTCTTACAAAAAAAATTCCTGTCTCGTTTTACGATGAAAGGCATGATTCTCCTTCAGACCCACGGCCCTATGGAGTTGCTGGCTGGGCTGACGACGACCGTTTTGTCTTTATTTACGATCGTTATGATATCTGGAAAATTGATCCCACAGGAGAGAAAGTCCCGGTAAACATTTCCAAGGCTTTCGGACGACGAAACAACACCCGGCTTCGTTATGTAAGGCTCGACAGGGAAGAGGAATTTATCCCTACTGATAAAAGTATAATCCTGTCGGCATTTGATGAAAGGACCATGTCATCCGGATATTTCAAAACCACTTTTAATGCCGTAAAAGACCCTAAATTATTGCTGGTTGATAAATATTCATTTTCAACTCCTGTAAAAGCAAAAAAGGCTGATAAGATAATCTGGACCAAAGAAGATGTAAAAACCTTTCCTGACCTGTGGGTCAGCGACCTTGATTTTGGACAGGCTGAAAGGCTTTCAGATGCCAATCCACAGCAGAAAAACTACATCTGGGCAACCGTAGAACTCGTGGAATGGACTACGTTCACGGGTGAAACTTTGCAGGGGCTGCTTTATAAACCGGAATATTTTAATCCGGATAAAAAATATCCGATGATCGTTTATTTTTATGAAAGGTCCTCGGAAACAATGCACAGCCATTATATTCCGTACCCCAGCCGCTCAACAATAAACAGGACTTTTTACCCGAGTAACGGATACCTGGTTTTTATTCCTGATATTACCTATAAAACAGGATATCCGGGTCAGAGTGCCTACAATGCAATTGTGAGTGGTGTAAATTACCTGATCAATACATTCCCGTTTGTCGATAAGGAAAAAATGGGATTGCAGGGGCAAAGCTGGGGTGGTTATCAAACGGTTTATCTGATAACCCAAACCGATATGTTTGCGGCAGCTATGGGAGGTGCCCCGGTATCGAATATGACCAGTGCTTATGGTGGTATCAGATGGGGGTCGGGCATGAGCCGTATGTTCCAGTATGAGCATACCCAGAGCCGGATTGGCGGAACCCTTTGGGAAAAACCGTTGTTGTATATTGAAAATTCTCCGGTTTTCCACGCACCAAAAATCAATACTCCGCTTTTAATGATGCATAACGACGACGACGGTGCAGTTCCGTGGTACCAGGGAATTGAGATGTTTGTTGCAATGAGGAGGCTGAACAAACCTGCCTGGATGCTATCTTATAATGGCGAGCCTCATAACCTGAATGCTACAAGCTGGGCCAACCGTGTTGATTTAAGCAAAAGGATGTTCCAGTTTTTTAACCATTACCTGAAGGGCAAACCAATGCCTGAGTGGATGGAGAAGGGAGTCCCGGCAATTGAAAAAGGTGAAAACCTGGGTTATTAAATTCATTGCCTGAATAACAACTATTCTAATAGAATACTGATTTAGCAGATTTATCAGATATTCACTGATATTATCTGTTTAAATCCGTCTAATCTGTTTTATCCGTGTTCCAAAATTTTTAAGGATTCGATTTTATTTTTTAAACCACTGATTTTTGTCTTTGGATTTCGTGTGCTTGTCGAAAAAAATACCTTCATCGGATAATTATTTTCAACTTTGAAGTAACGAATTTTGATGTTCTGCGTCATAACTGAAACAAACTTAAAGCCATGAAAAAAATCTCATTTTTAATCCTGATTGCAACCCTTGCACTGGTTTCCTGTACCGATAATTCTGCCGTAAATACTGCATTTCTCAAATACGGGCACAGAAAAGGTGTTGTTTCCATTACAGTACCTGGTTTTGTTGTCAGGTTTGCAGCAAAATTTGCCGACCTTGAAAGAGAGGAAAGGCAACTACTTAGCAGCATTGATAAGGTCAAAGTACTTACTGTTGAAGACAATTACCTGAATGAAGATATTGACCTTCATGCTGAGTTTTACAACAGTATCAATAAAGATGGCAGGTATGAAGAGTTGCTGTCGATGAAAAGCGATGATGAGAAAGTAACAATTTATGGGAAAATGGTTGATGAAGACGTGATAAAGGAAATGGTTGTTTTGGTTGGAGGCGACGATAATGCCCTGATCTACCTGAAAGGCCATTTTTCAACCCAGATGATCAATAAAGTGATTGATGATTCGGATTACCACGATTTTATGAGCCTGAACTTTTAGTCAAACAATTCCTCCTGGTTTACCGCGAGGTTTCCATATACTCCTGATTACAGGGGAGATGTCAGTCAAATGACTGAAAGAGGGGTGAAATAATGAAAATTCAATTTTCTTTATTTAATTATTTCACTTTGCAGTTGTTCCTGCAACTTTTTAATTTCCAGATTCCGTGTTGATAATATCCTGATATAATCGAGGCAATTGTGTGCATGCATTGTATTTTTCTGCCCGAAAACCTGAAAAGATTTTATAGCCCAGTCAAGGGCAACATCGTATTTACCTTCCATTTCGCAGGCTACAGCAAGATTGAACATACTTTTTGCAACAATATTTTTATTCCCGTTTTCGGTCAGATTTTTCCAGATTTTTGCTGCTTCGAACCATTTATTCTCAATTGCCAGTTTATTTGCCTGAACAAATAATGGATTTCCCGATAAATAATACATTCGTTGGACTTCCTCCCAGTGAGGAACAAAATAGGACGCAAATTTGGTACCCATCTCAACCGAAGTTTCGTCGATCAGGTTAATTCTGTCCTGCAGGATGGTTTTCCTGGTATTAAATGTTGCATAATCTCTAACATATGTAATTGTATCGCTGTGAATAACAAATTTATTTGTATCGGATGATGAAGTGTAAATTGACCAGATAGCCTTAAAAATAATAACTATGCCTGTTTCGTTATAAATATTATGTGTATATGCAATTTCATTTATGCTGAACAGGTCTAATGAAAACATTGTACCACTGTTATTCAGGCTTTTTAAAGAATCGATCTCATTTTTTGAATAAAAGTAGATGCTGTCGTTCCCAGTTTTATTCGTAAATCCCTCCAACCTGACTACTGTATCTAAAAAATGCTCTTTTCTGAGCGTTTCCACAAAACTGTTAAAATAGATCCTTGAGGCAAGGCTGTCGGTATTGATTGTATCAAAAAGGATTTCGGCATTATATATAAAACCACAGTTTGTTGAATCCATGGTTGTATTGTTATTATTATATATTGCAGCTATGATTTTTTCAGGATTGTTTTCAAAAATAGCGGCGGGCTGTAAAACTTCAATATTGATCATTCTAAACCTTCCCGTAGTATAACAGCCTGTAAATAAGATTGAAAGAAAAATGAAAATGGGTATTAACAGTTGCTTCATGGGATTCAGTTTAGGTTTATTTTTTCCAGTTCCTTTATTCTTTCAGATAAAATCTTTTTATATAACAGGATCATTTTCAGGTCTTCCTTGCTTCTGAGTGAAACAGCCAGTTTTTCTGACTCCGAAATCCAGTCTGAGGCTTTTTGAAGGTCGTCTTTCATTTCATACGCCATAGCGATGTTATAACATGCAATAATTGCCAGTTTCCTGAATTTTTTATCTGTATAAACAGCCCAGGTATTTATAGCCTCATTTAATTTTCCTTCACTGAATTTTGCTGCAGCAATCCTGAAATCGTCAACCGGAGGGATTATGTACATCCGGTTTACCTGCATCCACGAAGGCGAAAGCCTTTTACCATAATTCTGCCCTGCAATTTTAGATGCTATTTGGATGGCATCAATCCGGTCAGGAATGCCGGAATTTTGTTTGCCGTCTTTATCGTATCCGTCCCAGTAAACCGTATCTACCAGTTGTTTGTGCTCAATTATTTTTTTAGAAACCGGATCGTAAATTCCCCACACAGCAGCTGTAACTACTTCATTAACTTCCGGATCGATGCCGGTCGATTCCATCGTATTGAAAAAATAAGACAATGATTCCAGAGAGATCAACAGGTCGGCATTAACCGGACTTGTCAGATTTTCAACTGTTTCCCAACTAAAAGGGGCAAGTTTTTCACCCGTATGAGAGCGGATCACGTTATATGGCCAGACTTCTGTTTCTGTAAACCGTTCGCCCGACTGAAGTTGTTCTGCCAGTCCCTGCAATACATTTACAGTTGCCAGGCTATCGATATTCAGATGTTGGTTTTTTGTATCTTTTATCAGCGTGTAATCTTTTTTATAATAATGCTGAAGGGTATCGATCGTATACTTGAAGTTTCGGCTGATTAGAGCAATATTCTGTTTCTCCTGTAAAACAGCTACTTCTCCCGGTTTAAAAACATCGATCGGATATTCTTTATAAACAGTGCAGGCAGAAAACCCGGTTAAAACCAGAAAAAAGAACAGAATTTTACTATTTAAGTAATGACTTGTCAATTTCTGCTTTTCTTTTTTTCAGGATATTTAAATATTCCACTGTAAGCGGACGATAAAATGTTTTATAAGATTTTACACCCCATTCAATTGCCTTGTTAACATCGCCAAGCATTTCATAAGCAAGAGCAACATTATATTCAGCTTTGCTCCGCAACGATTTCCCCCTGGCCTGTTCAGAAACTGTTAACCAAAGTTGAAGGGCATTCTCCCAGTCACTTTTTTTTGCGTATTCATGAGCCACTTCGAATTGTTGCACTCCTTTATCAAAATATTTGCGCCAGTCGTTTTTCCATTGTGGCGAAATCTTATCGGAATAATCAAGGGCAACAGCAATCCCTGATTCAATAAGAGCATCTTTAACCGAAGTAAACCTTGAAAACAGCGTTTTATTGCTTAAATCGGCATCATCCCACCATAAGGTATCTTTTATAACAGAGTTTGATATTTTTTTGCTGACAGGATCATAAACCCTGAAAAGCGCTTCGTATTGAATGGCCATAGTTGCCATATAAGCCCTGAAATATCTGTCTTCAGCGTCATCATAAAGGGTCTCGGAATCATATTTTGTTGCAACTGAAGTCCTGAAAAAATCAAGTGCAAGAACTGCATTGGTGTTAAAAGTTTTACAAAGTTCATCCACTTCATCCCATTCCATTGGCTTTGTAATAAATCCATTTTTTTTACTATAAAGAAACCGGTTTTCAGGGATCACAATATCGTACCTTCCCGATTCAAAAAGTAAATCTCCAAGTGCTTTTAAAGTAGTATCAACAGATTCCAGGTCATACAGGACTGTATCAAGTTTGAACTGTTTCCTGTAAAACAACTGCTGAAGAGTGTCTTCTGCATAATTATAATAGTTTGAATCAACAGTACGGTTTATCAGGGTCAGGCTTTGGATTTCAGGAGAGAGGTCTTCTTTCCCTGGAGTTCCGGTCTGAACCTGTAAATAATAAACTGAACTACAGGATGATAATAAAACAGATAAAAGTAGATAAAATATATATATTGCCTTATTGTTCATAATTTGAACTGAATTAAAATCAATAAATTCCCCAGTATTTCCTCAAAAACCATTCCACGCCTAATACTATCAGGATAACAAAAAACAGCCATTTCAGGTTCAGAAGCTCGGTAATGGAAGCCTGAAAATAATGAGTTGGTTTAATATTGTTGTTATTTCTGATTTTTTCAACCAGTTTTTCAGCCTCATCCGAATAAAATAGTTCTCCACCGGTAAGATTTGCCATCTGATACAGGACATTAAAGTTTGCCCTGGTTTTGGTATTTTCAATTTGAAGCGGGACTACAGAAAATTCCCCCGATTCTGTAAATTCTTCTTCTCCGATTGTTACTTCTGCTGAATAACTGTAATTACCAACAGGGAGTTTGCCTGCATCCAGTTTGTAATAATTGCCTTCATTATCAAAAATATACCGGAAATTTTTCCC
>JAFGGF010000185.1 GCA_016930735.1 Prolixibacteraceae bacterium | reverse complement strand
TTTTTCAATTTCAGCCTGAAGTTCGATGTAATTAAAAATTTCGCCGTTATAAACGATCCAGTAATTGCCGGAAGCATCGCTCATAGGCTGCTGCCCCGATGCCAGGTCAATTATGCTCAACCTGACATTGCCAAGCCCCAGCCCTTCACCAATATAAATACCGGTTTCGTCGGGTCCGCGGTGCCTGATCACAGAAAGCATCCCTTTGATACTTTCTTCAATTTCAGAAACCTGAAGTGAGTAATTATATGTACCGGCAATTCCGCACATTAATCAGGTTAATTGAGTTTGCTTTCGATAAAACGGGTCATTGCATCAATCGACTCAAAGTTATCTTCCAGTAATTCAGAGTCTTTTGGGCTGATTTGAAAATTTTTCTCGATAAAAGTTATCAATGAAATAAAACCAAGTGAATCAAAAATCCCCTGCTCAAAAATCAAAGTTTCATTCTGAACCTGTTCGGCAGGAGCAAATGTTGTTTCAAGGATGAATTTTTTCAGTTCCTCTTTAATTTCAACAGTAGTTTTCATAAATAAATTAAACATTTTATATCTCGTTAAATAATTAAAATCTTGCGTAGTAAAAGTTCATGTCACGATTTCCCAGGAAGATAATTAACAGCACGATAACTGTAAAACCTGCAAAGCGGATAAGAAGCGGTTGTTTTAGAAATTTCGATCGAAGGTCATTCCCTTTTTCAATATTTAATTCAAAAATAAGGTGGACAATAAAACTTCCTATTGCCACAAAAAACAATGGGAGGTTTCCGGTTAAATTCAAACTTTCGCTAAAATTACCGAATCCTTTAAACAGGTTGGTTATAAAATAACCGGCATCGTTAACTGAATTTGAATAAAAAAATATGATTGAAAAACTGATAAACAGGTAAACAAATATCCGGCTTAAAGTATTGTTCAGTTTTACCGGTAGTTTCGATGCTGTTTTAAACCTGATCCTTTTTGTAGAAAATTCATAAATAAGGGCAAGCCCCTGAAGTACTCCAAGAATAATAAAAGTCAGTTTGGCACCATGCCAGATTCCGATAATAAAAAAGGTTACAAATGTTCCGATAAATGCTGCACTGTTCCCTAATTTCCTGAATTTTACAATAAAAGGAATAAAAATGAAATCGTTACACCACGATGATAATGAAATGTGCCACCTTTTCCAGAAATCAGTTACACTTTTTGCAAGCAATGGCCGTTTGAAATTGTCGATAATATCGATCCCCAGTATTTTTGCTGAACCCAAAGCGATATCGGTATAACCTGAAAAGTCGTAATAAATATAAATTAACTGGATCAGGAATACCAGCATAATTTCGAAACCTGAAAAGCTGTAAACATCGCTGTAAACCTGGTTAACTATAAAAAACAGGTTATTGGCAATTACAAATTTTTTAAATGCTCCCCAAATAATTAGGCTGATACCTGATAATATATTTTTGATATCGAATTTGCCTGAGTTTTCAAGTTGCGGTAAAAAGTGGTTTGACCTTTCAACCGGGCCCGATAAAAATTTAGGGAAGAAAAGCAACAGGTTGGCAAATTTAAAGTAGTTCCTTTCTGCTTTTTCAGTCCCGCGGCTTACAAGGATTATATAACCAATTACCTGAAAAATGTAATATGAAATTCCCAGAGGAATAAAAATCGCAGAAAACGGTGTTTTGGTATTGGTTGATAAAACGGGTAAAAATTCATTCAGATGTTCAAGTAATCCGTTCCAGTATTTAAAAAGGCTCAGGAAAACTATGTTCAGCAAAACTATAATCCAAAAAAAATAACTTTTCAGGCTTTCCCGTTTTCTGATCTTTTCCAAAAGAATTCCAAGAAAATAGTTGATTGTTGTAATAGCCAGTGCATAAACTGCTGCTTTAACTGAAATGAATGCAATAAAAAACAGGCTGCCGGCAAATAAAACCGGGTTTGAGAATTTTCTGCCTGCTGCATAATAAATTGTGCTTACAACCAAAAGGAAAAGCAAGTAGAAAACAAAATCAGGAAACATGGGCAAAAGTGTAAACAGGATTATTTTTTACGGACACAGATTACTCTTTGCTGGCCATATTCATTATTCAGGAATTCAATCCTGTCGTACAACCCTGAGTTTTTACATAATTTAATTACAAAATCGCCCTGGCCTTCGCCAACTTCAAAAAGCAGCCAGCCTGATGGCACAAGGAATTTGTGTGATTCCCTGATTAACCTTTGAATAATGCTGATCCCAAGCATCCCTCCGTCAAATGCCTCGACTGCTTCGAAATGGACGGTGCTGCTGAGTATTTTTGCTTTCGAAGTTGAAATATAAGGTGGATTGCATACGATCAGGTCCATTTTATTATAAAACTCTTCCGATTCAAAGGGGGCAAATAAATCACCTTTTTTTAATTCGATCTGTTTTTCCAGTCTTAAATTCGAAATATTTTCCCTGGCAAGTTCAATCGCTTCATCAACTAAATCGGAAGCATAAACGTGTGTGTTTGAATTATAATGTGCCAGGGCAATTGCCAGGTTTCCTGAACCACAGCAAACATCAATTATATTAACTACTTCATTTTTGCATGAAATAATATTGGAAAGCCTTAATGCTTTTTGCCCGAGAATTTCGGTTTCTTTCCG
>JAFGGF010000184.1 GCA_016930735.1 Prolixibacteraceae bacterium | reverse complement strand
CTAACAAGAATTTAGGAAAAATCATTTTAGGTGATAATTCAATCCTTGATTCCAGTGTAGAAGGATTTGTGGGGAAAATGGTTTACAATATCGGACCTATAAATAACAATAATCCTAAACTTTTTTTTAATAACGGGACACTGGAACATGTATTAAATTGCTTTTATAGTTATTTTGTCCCTATGGAATTTGATGTGGAAACCAATTTAATATTTAATGAAGAACAAGAATCGTTTATATTAAACAATGTTTCGGGAATGACAAACTCATACCTGGGCTACGGAACAGTTTTATAAACACAGATGAAATGAAATTACAAATTAATTAAAATACAGATATGCCACCAAAATTAACGTATTACAACGTCAACTGGGAAAACGGGATGAAAATAAGCAAGGATCATTTCATCCAACAGGACAATGCCTTTACTGACCAGGTTAAGGATATTTTTGCAGGACTCCTGAACAATAAAAATTACGGATTGCTTCCTATGGATGCTCAATCGGGGAAATCGATAAAAACAGTTTTTAAGATCGACAACCAGAAATTCCTGAAGGCAACAATACTCCAATGCCGTGCGGTTACGAGTGGAGGGGGTAGGATTGAAATACTGGAAGGCCAGCAAATACCTGAATTTGAAGTTAACATTTCGCATGAACTCAATGCCTCTGCCAAAGATAGTAATGAGGTATATTATATTTTGCTTTCGGCAGATATCTTCAACCGGCATCCGTTTGGAGACCTTGATGCAAACGAGGAGCCCCCGAGATACCCGTTTTCAATCCCCTCTTATAAAATAAATATCATTCCGGAAAAACAAATTGCGACTGAAGGGGCACACCCGTTTTCTTTTTTTATAGGGAAAATGAAAATAAATCAGGAAAAACCGGAAATTTTAGAAGACTATATTCCGCCTTGTATGAGCATTAAATCGCATAATGATTTAATTGATTTTTATGCTTCTGCTGAAAAATTTTACAGCCAGCTTGAACTTAACCTTTTAAGTATTATCAGGAAAATTAAAGAAAAGGGGCAGGATTCAACTCTGGCAAAATCAGTTTTGTCTTTATCAGAGAATTTATTGTATTTTATGACAACAAACCAATTAAGGCTCCATTGGGAAATTCAGGATAAGCCGCCGATATGCCTGTTTGAATATATTGCCACGTCGGCACGTTTAATAAGGAATACGATTGATTCAAACAGCTCTGAGAACAAAGAAGAATTGCTGAACTATTTTACTAACTGGTCGGAATTAAAGCAGGGCGATTTTGAAAAACTCTTGGTTTATTGTATAAACTTCGAATACCTTCATTTCGATATTCTTGTAAGTATAGAACAGTTTGGTGAATTTATGCAAATAATAGCCTTATTGTTTGAAAAACTCGAATCACTGGCATATATAGGGAAGAAAAAAGAGACAAATATTTTTGTTAAGGAACAAAAAGCCAAACGGAGTTTCCTGGCTGATTAAACAAAACTTTAATTTATACTATTTTGGAAGAATATCTCGACATACCACTTCAATTAAAAGAGATAAAAGACCAGAAGGATGCCAGGAGGATTGATATGAAAAAATCAATTCATAATATCATCCATTTAGTTACGGTTACTGCATATAATGAAGTTAGGCATGCCCCTGATTTTGGGACAGAAATTTGGAAATACGATTTTGAGAATATTTACAACACTCATCTGTTAAAAGATGAATTAAAAAAATCGATACATAAATCGATCCGAAACAATGAAAAAAGGCTGTCGAATATTTCAATAAACCTTCAGATAGAGCAGGTAGAATTAAGCAAGATTGTTAAAAACAGGAGGGTAAAAACACAGATAAACATGATTATTAACGGAACCATTAATAAAACAAATGAGCCATTTGAACATCACGAGACTTTTTTTATAGGACCGCTTTCATATTAAAAATTGTGGTGATGTTCCGATTTAAAAAAATTAGATTATAATTCATTAAAGTATGTCAATTGATTCAATCGACACCATTAAAAGGAGGATAATGAAGAATGCCTCCAAAATATGGGGATATAAAGATGTCCAGGATATAAATTCTTTCGACCCGGTATTGAGCTTATTGATAGGAGCTCTTGCCGAGGAATTGCATAGCATCTCACGGGAGATAAACAGAACGGATGCACGGATAGTTGAAAAACTATTGGAACTACTGTTCAGCCGGAATATTATGGTGCATTTCCCGGCACATGCTGTTGCATATGCTAAACCTTTGCAACCAAGGATTATATTAAAAGACTTTTATCAGTTTTATTACAATGCATCCATTCAGAAACCAGACAGCCAGGAAGGTGAATCAGGCCGTAAGGAAATATATTTTACTCCCATTACCAGTTGCGCACTTTTTAACGGGGAAATAAAATACCTGATAACAGGCAGGCATCTTTACGAAATGGACGGGATGTATAAAGAATTACTTACAGAAGTACCATCTGGCTATATACCCGAATATTCAAAGTTTTTTATAGGAATTAAACTTGACCCACTGATTGAAAAACTTGATGGCTTATCCTTCTTTTTCTCATTCAAAAACATACGTGAAGAAAGCCGGTTTTACCAGATATTGCATTCTGCAAAATGGAAAATTAACGGCAGGGAAGTTAAATTCATCAAGGGTGTAGGATTAAGTGAACAGGAAAAATCCTTATTCGAAGTTATAAAAAAGGACAACAATATTTCCTATAAAACCTGCCATTATATTCATGACTTTTACAGTAAAAAATTCCTCACATTAAAAAACGGGGATTATTCATATCAAGACTTTGCCGGGAGTGAATATCAACCTTATATTTTATCGGCAATTAAGGATAAAAAGCTACATGTTTTTGATAAGGATATCTTATGGGTTGAAGTTGAATTTCCCCAACCTGTTTCAAGTGACGAAGTCAACGACCTAATAATTTCATTGAATTGTTTTCCGGTAATAAACAGGGAACTGAATGAATCAGCCCATTCAGTGGTTAAAGGAACCAATATTATTCCTTTGGCAACAGACGAGTTATTTTTCGATTTAAATAAAGTTTCTGACAGCAGCGACAATATCTATTTACCTAAAACTTCGATTGATAATAATGGACACGGTTATTCATACATTATAAGGCAGGGCGGAATAAGCCGTTTTGATTCGCGGGGCGCAAAAGAAGTGTTAAGCCACCTCATCAGCCTGGCTAGAGACGAAGCTGCTGCTTTTTCGGCTAAAGGAGCCGACCTGATTTCTTCGGAATTAAAACAACTCGACCAGATACTTACAAGGCTTCAGCAACGAACCAATTCTTCGGGTACAACCGATGAATTGAGCTCATATCTTATATTAGAATCGAAAGCTGAATACGATAGGATATCTGTACAGTTCTGGTCGATGGCAGGCGAAACTGCCAATAAAATCAGGCCAGGCTCAAAACTATTGGTTTACAAGGGTGTTGACATCAACGAAAAAACAGTAACCCTAATGACACAAACAGCCGGAGGCAGGCATAAAATGTCGAAAAATGATAAAATCAACAGCCTGAGAAGGGCATTGTTATCAAAGGGTAAAATCGTTACTGTTGAGGACATAAAAGCTTTATGTTTCGAACAGTTTGGTAACGACCTGAAAAATGCAGAAGTAAAAAAAGGTGTATGGCTTGACCCCTCGCCCGGAAAAGGCATGAGCCGTACAATGGATATTTACCTTTCATTGAACGAAAACAACAATTTAACTGCAGAAGATATAAACCATAAAACGGAAGAATTAAAAACCCTGTTAATACAAAATTCAGTTAACCTTCTGCCTTATAGGATTTTTACTGACTGATTACAATTGAACTGTCAAAACAATTTAATAAATTTGAATGTTTAATTTCAAAAATGAACAATTAAATTTCAGTAAATATATTTTGTGCAATTGCCATTATATTTACGGAATTAAAAACTGAAAAAATGAAAATTCGAATTAAATTCCTCTTCCTTTTAACCATTATATTTCTCCTGGGTAAAAGCGGGCATACGCAGGAGAACTATGCTTCTAATGTAAAAACAAATATTTCGGAAGATAAGGTACTTATCACCTACGACATCACTCCTACCGATGGCTCTAAATCGTTTAGCGTGATACTTATAATGACTTATGAAGGCAGTCAGGTAAAAGCTTCGTCGGTTTATGGCGATATAGGCTCGAATATTTCTCCGGGTACAGAAAAAGCAATAGTATGGTATTATAAAACCGATTTCGAAGGCGATATTCAGAAGGTCAACATTAGTGTTTATGTTAATAAAGAAAATGAGCCCCAGGCAATATTTGAGATAGTTTCGATAAGTAATAACAGTTATGCTCCATGCGAAGCTACATTTTTAAATAAGTCGTCATATGCAAATGAATACCAGTGGGATTTTGGAGACCCCGACTCGGGCGTAAAAAATATTTCGTTTGAAAAAGACCCAAAACACACTTATGAAAAAGGAGGAATTTATTCAATCGCGTTAATTGCGCGGAATACACAATCGAAGCTGGAAAATAAATATTATCAAAGTATTGAGGTAAAAACACATGAAGCTACTATTGCCGATTTCGAGATAGAAGGCAATAACCAACAGCCACCTGCCAATGTAAAATTTATCAATAAATCGGTTAACGGCGATGTATTCAAATGGAACTTTGGCGACCCGTCATCGAAAAAAAAGAATGAATCGGATAAAAAAGATGCCGACCATAAATATACCCAGCCAGGTGTTTATACAGTTGAATTAACCGTAAAAAACAATTTTAGCAGATTAACAGACCAGGTAAAAAAGGATGTTGTTATCGAAGAGCAAAATCTCCCCCAGGCAAAGTTTATTTACGACCAGTCGTCGGTAACAGCTCCATCGACTGTTGTGTTTAAAAACACCTCGTTATATTCTTCAAAATACGAATGGGATTTTGGCGACCCTGCTTCGGGAAACAGCAATACATCAACCGAAACCGACCCTGTCCATATTTATCAAAATCCCGGAAGTTTTAACGTTACTTTGTCGGCTTATGGCTCGGCCAAAAAGCCAGCCAAATTCTCAGAAGTTATAACTATTAAAGAAATGCCTAAGCCTCCTGAAGCCAGGTTTAGTATAAAAAACAACAATGTCCTTGGCCCGGCAACAATTGTTTTTATTAATAATTCGCTTAATGCAACTACTTACTCATGGGATTTTGGTGACCCGGAATCAGGTGGCACTAATTTTTCCGACAAAGAAAACCCAACTCACACTTATACCAATGGCGGAAGGTACAAAGTTGTTTTAACTACATCAAGCGAAAATTTTGTTGAAACCAGTACTGCATCCGATTATGTTGTAATTACTGAACCATCGAATCCTCCGGCCGCAAAATTCTCGATCGTTAATAACAATGTACAGGAGCCTGCGAATATCTCATTCTCCAATGAATCGGAAAATGCCGATGATTATTTATGGGATTTTGGTGATTCTGATTCCGGCAACAATTCATCGGCAGAACAATCACCTTCTCATAATTATATAAAAGCGGGAAGGTATAAAGTGGTTCTGGTAGCCACAAATTCAAAATCAGGAGAAAAAAGTACCTTCTCCGATTATGTAATTATTACGGCACAGGCTAAAACAGTGATTAAACCTGTAGCAAAGTTTACTATCGTAAATAATAATAAACCAGGGCCAGTTACTGTTTCCTTTGTCAATGCTTCAACCGATGCACAGGTGTATTCGTGGAAATTCGGTGATCCGAGCTCAGGTGAAAATACATCGGTATTAAAAGATCCCACGCATACATATGCAACACCGGGAACTTATAAAGTTGAACTTACAGTAAAAAATGAAAATTCGGGTACCACTGAGGCCTTTTCAGATTTTGTAATTGTTGCACAACCAGTTGAACCAGTAATTCGCCCGGTTGCAAAATTTGATATAGGAAATGCAAATACAGATTCGCCTTTCCGAATGTCTTTCACCAATGTTTCTGCCGATGCCGATATGTATGAATGGAATTTCGGCGACCCCGAATCTTCAGATAATGTTTCAAATAAATCTAATCCGGTTCATACATTTTCGAAACCCGGGAGGTACAGCGTTGAATTAAAGGCAACAAACAAATCTTCAGGATTAACAAACACATATTCGCAATTTGTAAACATTAATGCACCTGTTGTGGTTACGGCCGCTGATTTCGAAATACAAAATAACAATGCAGTAGAACCGGCAACAATTGCTTTTAAAAACACATCGGAAAATGCAAATAGCTATGCATGGAATTTTGACGACCCCTCTTCTGGAGAAAATAATACTTCTACACTTGAAAACCCACAGCATGTTTATAACAGGGCGGGCGAATACAACGTTGTCCTTGCCGTTTTAAACAAAGAATCGGGAAAAGAAGATATTATCAGAAAAACAGTAGTGGTTGAAAAAAGAGCTGAACCGCCG
>JAFGGF010000183.1 GCA_016930735.1 Prolixibacteraceae bacterium | reverse complement strand
TTTTAACAAAAATAAAAGCTTTAAACTTATTGTTGAACCTTCTTAATACATCTCCAGTCCAATAAATCAATTTGCCTTACTTTATTTAAATAAAACAATAAATAATTAATGGATATAAACGGAAAATATTTTAAAAAATTTGTCGACCGGAATCAGAAGTATTATGTTGAGCAAAGCGAAAGGGCAAAAGATAAGCAACACGCAAAAGGTAAATTAACAGCACGTGAAAGGATTGATTTATTATTTGATGAAAATTCATTTGAAGAGATAGATGCATTCGTGATTCCGGCATCAATTGATAGTAAACCAGCAAAAGAATATGGAGATGGTGTAATAATAGGTCATGGAAGGATCAGCGGAAGGGTTGTTTATGTATATTCCCAGGATTTTTCTGTTATGGGAGGTTCCCTTGGGGCTGTTCATGCCGAAAAAATTGTAAAAGTCCAGGATTTAGCTTTACGTACAGGTGCTCCTATAATTGGCATTATAGACTCAGGCGGGGCAAGGATCCAGGAAGGAATTGCCAGTCTGGCAGGTTACGCAAAAATATTTTATCGCAATGTCCGTTCTTCCGGTATTATTCCGCAAATATCTGTTATAATGGGCCCGGCTGCTGGAGGTGCAGTCTACTCTCCTGCCCTGACTGATTTTGTTTTTATGACCAATAAAACCAGTTATATGTTCGTTACCGGCCCAAATGTTGTTAAAGAAGTACTGAATGAAGAAGTTACTTTTGATGAACTGGGCGGCGCGCTTGTACATTCTAAAAAAAGTGGTGTATCCCAGATGATGTATGATGATGAAGAAAATACAATTTTAGGTGTCAGAAAATTATTATCATTCCTTCCCTCAAATAATCTTGAAAACCCTCCTTTTATCGAAACCCAGGATTCACCGGACAGAATTGAAGATAAACTCAGGGACATTGTGCCAGACGACCCTAATAAACCTTATGATGTTAAAGATATTATTAAACTTTTAATAGATAATGGCCGGTTCTTCGAAGTTGCCGAAAACTATGCACAAAACCTGGTTGTTGGATTTGCACGATTAAACAATAAGGCAATAGGCATTTTGGCAAACCAACCTAAAGTATTGGCCGGAACCCTCGATATCGATTCATCGCTAAAAGGTTCAAGATTTGTAAGGTTTTGCGATGCTTTTAATATCCCACTACTGGTATTGGAAGATGTTCCGGGCTTTTTACCGGGTGTTGACCAGGAACATAGCGGAATAATAAAGCATGGCGCCAAATTAATATATGCTTTCTGTGAAGCCACTGTACCAAAAATAACAGTTATTCTCCGAAAATCATACGGAGGGGCTTACATTGTTATGAACAGCAAAAACATTGGAGGCGATTTCAACTTTGCATGGCCTTCAGCAGAGATTGCTGTTATGGGGCCGGAAGCCGCTGTTGCAGTTTTATATCGTAAAGAACTTGAATCTGCTAAAGATCCTGTAATATTTAAAAAAGAATATGCCGCGAAATATCGCGATGAAATAGCGAACCCATACATTGCTGATGAAAAAGGTTTTATTGATGAAGTAATTGACCCGGCTGTAACCAGAAAAAAGCTAATTACAGCATTTGAAGCATTGGAAAACAAGCATTTACAGATGCCAGAAAGAAAACACGGCAATATTCCATTATAAAATAATTATGAAGATAAACAGTATATTAATTGCAAACAGAGGTGAAATTGCTGTCAGGATTATTAAAACAGCAAAAAAATTAGGAATTAAAACCTTTGTTATCAAAACAGCCAAAGAACCTAAAGCCATGTACCTTGAAATGGCTGATGAAGTAATAGATTTCTCTGAAACAACCCAGGAAATTCCTGAATTTTTAGATATTGAGAGGATTATTAATGCAGCAAAAGAATATAAAGTAGAGGCTGTGCATCCTGGTTACGGTTTTTTAGCAGAAAGCCCTTATTTTGCACAAAGATGCCATCAGGAAAACATTATTTATATTGGCCCATCAGCCGATGCAATTTATAAAATGGGTAACAAAACCATTGCCAAACAAATAGCTGTTAAACAAGATATCCCATTAATCCAGGGCAGCAACGGAGATGTTGGCTCTTTTAAAAGAGCCTTGGTAATAGCCCGCAATATTGGTTACCCGGTAATACTGAAAGCAGCATCCGGAGGGGGAGGAAGAGGAATGCGTATCGTTAATGATCCAAAGGATATGGAAAAAAGCTTTAAACTGGCTACTTCTGAAGCCGAAAAAGCTTTTAATGACCCTTCGGTATTTATTGAAAAATATATTCGTAACCCCCGTCATATTGAATTCCAGATTATTGGTGATAAACATGGCAATATTGTGCATCTGGGGGAAAGGGAATGTTCTATTCAACGGAAACATCAAAAATTAATTGAAGAATCCCCTTCTCCTGCTCTAACTTCAAAGTTAAGGAAGACCATGGGGGAAGCTGCAATAAAAATAGCGCAGGCAGTTAATTATTACAGCGCCGGCACTGTTGAATTCTTACTGGATTCGGAAAACAAGTTTTACTTTATGGAAATGAATACCCGTATTCAGGTAGAACATCCTGTAACTGAAGAGGTTACTGGTTTAGATTTAATTGAATTAATGATTAGGATTGCTGAAGGGGAAAAATTGCCAATTTCTCAAAAAGATGTTAAACTTAAAGGATGGGCTATCGAATATCGCATAAATGCTGAAGATGTTCAGGCCGGTTTTTCACCAAATTTGGGAATAATTCAAAAATTCTCATACCCAGCAGGTAAAACAACTCGTATTGATACTGGTGTAACAGATGGGTCAGCAATAACGCCGTATTTTGATTCCATGATTGCAAAACTCATTGCTACCGGTTCAACCCGTGAAAAAGCAATAACAAACTCATTAATAGCATTAAATAAAATAAAAATACAGGGACTTAAAACCACTATTCCTTTTCATAAAGCCGTATTAAACACAAAAGCTTTTAAGGAAGGTGATTTAAGCACATCATTTATTGACAATGAACTTGAAAAACTTTATTTTCAGGAACCGGGAGAAGAAGAGATGGCCGCTTTTATTGCTGCTTTCGACTATCTGCTTGAAGTTCAGACAGAGGAAGAAACCGTAGTTGATTATGATAAAGGTAAAAATCTTACTCCCTGGCTATTAAATAAACGTATGAAATCATTATAACCTAAACACAAAATTATGAAACTTAAATTTTCAAAAAAAGAAAAAAAACAAGCAGTTAAATATATTGCGTGTGGAAAAGGTAAGAAAAAGCATGAAATTTCTTTTCAACAAGATAAAGGTGTAAAAATAAATAATAAAATAGCCAATATTGAAGTTTCAAAAGAAGAAGGATTATTTTTTATTAAGTGGAATAACCGGAGGTATATTGCCGAAATTGCCGAAAAAAATCAAAATAAATACATCGTTTTAGTTAATGGCGTAAGTTATGATTTTACCATTGAAACCCCTATATCGTTTAAGCGAAGAAAATATTTAGAGAAAAATCAGCCTAAATCAAAGGTTCAGGAGGTTGCAGCCCCAATGCCTGGTAAAATTGTTGAAGTATTTGCCGAAGAAAACGGAAGCATAAAAGAAGGCGACCCATTATTTATTCTTGAAGCAATGAAAATGCAGAATGAGATTATTTCGCATGTTAATGGCAAGGTTACAAAAATTAATGTTAAAGCAAACGAATCGGTTGAAAAAGGTGCAGTCCTGGTAGAAATAGAATAACATTGATATTTTTAAATAAAAAATCCGGTATATTAATTGATTGATACCGGATTTTTTGTTTAATATTGTTCTTTCTCATTCGGAAAATTCCGGGTTTTTACATCATGAATATAGGCTTGCACTGCACCTGATATTTCTGCAAATAAATTATGATACCGGCGTAAAAAACGAGGAGAAAATTCCTGGGTTAAACCTAACATATCGTGCAAAACCAATACCTGTCCGTCAACCTCCTTTCCGGCACCTATTCCAATAATTGGTATTACCAGTTTTGAGGCAACATCAGCAGCTAAAACTGCCGGTATCTTTTCAAGCACAATTCCAAAGCAGCCTAATTCCTGCAATAGATAAGCGTCACTTAATAATTTTTTTGCTTCTTTTTCTTCCCTGGCCCTGACAATATAAGTCCCGAATTTGTGAATTGACTGTGGCGTAAGCCCCAGGTGCCCCATAACCGGTATCCCGGCAGAAAGAATACGTTCAATCGATTCTTTAACTTCAGCCCCACCTTCAAGCTTAATTGCACCAGAACCGGTCTCTTTCATAATCCGTATTGCCGAATTAAGCGCTTCTTTTGAGTTTCCCTGGTATGTGCCAAAAGGAAGGTCTACAACAACTAATGCCCTTTTTACACCTCTTACAACCGAACTGGCATGATATATCATCTCATTTAATGTAATAGGTATTGTGGTATGGTGCCCTGCCATAACGTTAGAGGCAGAATCCCCAACCAATATAACATCAATTCCAGCCTGGTCCAATATACGGGCATGTGAATAATCGTAAGCAGTTAACATCGATATCTT
>JAFGGF010000182.1 GCA_016930735.1 Prolixibacteraceae bacterium | reverse complement strand
CGGGATTGTTCTCGATTTTTTCCCCTTTCTTTTTTTTGCATCCCGGTACGAAAATCACCATGGACAGAACCAGCAACCCAACCAGCATGATTTTTTTATTCATTCGACCCTCTCCTTGGAACCCGCTCTTCCGCCGCTTCGCTTATATCTACGACGTGAAACCTGAGTTCACCGCCATTGTAAATCAAGAAAAAAAAAGTTGAAAGGGGGATTAAACCTTTTCTTTCTTAAAAAAAAAGCCTGATAGGTGTTTATATATTTGAGAGTGTAAATCTTTTTGATTACTATATTGAAAGTATAATATACCTTCATTTTGTAATCTTTTTTTAAAATCCTCAATTTTTTTTAATTCACTATTCATTGGTGTTTTTGCTCTGTGTTTTTTAAAATAAAAAAGAATTTCTATGTCTTGTCCATTTTTGTATTTATTCAAAGCTTGATTGAATTCCTCCTCAGTACCAGAATTTGCTCTCCCTGTGGGTGTTCCAAATTTTCCTCCCATAATTCCTAAATAAATATTATAATCAATAGGTAAGGTCTTATTAATTACATCCTGTCCGTCATTTCCAATACCTGGACGTGCATCTTGCTCCCAATATATTACTCTTAATATAGTTTTTGTGCGATCGCTTAAACTTGAATTCAGATCTTTTTCAATTTGCTGTACAAGCTTTCTTTCTCTTGAAACATCAGATGGAGATGAAAGTAGTATTTTTATCACTTTCATTCTATTTGCAATTTCTGAATCGATTCTAAGAAGGATTTTTTTTTCTATTTCTCCAAAATCATTTTTCACTGTTAAAATATATTCAACATCCTCTGCGGCATTGATCGTAAAAGAATGGTGCCCTTTCATTTTATTTCCAAAATTGTATTCTCCTCCACCTCCAGATCTATGACGATTTGAGATAATAATAGGAGAATTTGCATTCTCAACTTCCCAATACAAGGTTACGGTATCTCCATTTTTGCAAATCGTTGGTGAAATTTGAAATTCTTTTATTATGGGTCCTTTTTTAAAGGTCTTATTGTTTTTTAATACATGCTCTTTATCAATCTCAATTTCTTTTATGAGAAGTTCAAGGAGATTTATTATCTTCTGTTTTGTAATTCCATTTTTTATATCATTTTTTACATCGAATGTAATGACTATAGGCCCATCAAATGAAAATACATCTATTAAGATGGTGTATTTTTTTAGATATTCATCTAATTTTGAAATCCAATTATTGCTGTCTTTACATATTTTATTTATCACCATCATTGATTTGTTTTTAAAATTCTCTAATTCTATTGGCTTTTTTATATTTTTAAAGTCGGATATCAACTCTTGAATTAACTCAACTTTTTTTTCAGGAAAGTACATCGGGCTTTTTCTCTGTTTTCCTCTGAATTTTAGAGGCTGCTTTTTTTAGTTTTGCCTGGATTTCCTTTGCTTTATCGCCTTCCAGCACTTCCCGCTTCAGAATTTCGTTTTTGATAATTTGTTCAATTTGGCCTGCTTCCACCTTGATTTCGGGAAAGAGTTTTTTCAGTTCTTTTTTCAGGAGGGTTAACACAATGTCGGATTGGAGAATATATGCAACGGTGTATTTGTTCAGAATCTGAGCATGCTGGTGAAACACTCCAATAGCGTCCGTGCTGATCCCTTCACGGCAAAGCAAAAACATCTTCCGCTGGTCATCTTCATTTTTTAAATTGATATCAAGCAGATTGAAGGAGGTGACTTCTTCGTGATCGATCGGTTGTCCGAACTTGATGTGATACAGGCACCAATCGATTGAATTCGTGAGAACGATCCACTCGATACCCTGGTTCGCCGCATAGTTCAAGGCCTGACGGAGATGAGAGTCGTTTAGTGAAATATCCGCAGCCTTGACCTCGATCAGGTATTTTATCTTTCCGTCTATCTTTACCGCCAGATCGCAATAAGTACCTCTGATTTGCTGCTCGCTCGTCAGTTCTTCGTATTTGTTGTAACCGAAAACGTAAGCGAGTATGTCTTTGACAAGAGTGATGGTATCGGCTTCGGAAACGTCTTTTGATTTTTGAGTGGCGGCTATTGTCTGGTATTTTTTGAGATTTGCTGAAAATCGTTCCTTCACTTTTTTTGGAATATAGATCATTCTCTCCTCCTTCTCTTCGTCCTGAGAAATTCTATACTTAATAAAAACTTTTCGCAATGATTGAGTTGAAAACCGGAAATTTTGAAATTTGTTGACAAACGATAGCACATAAGCTATCATTGTTTTGTGAAGAAAATCATGGAAATATTGGCAAATCCGAAAAATGTTAAATTTGAAGATTTATTGAAGATTTGCAGAGAGTATTTTGGAACTCCGAGAATTCGAGGCAGCCATTTCATATTCAAGACGCCCTGGCCGGGTGAGCCGTTTGTGAATGTTCAGAAGGATGGGAACATGGCGAAACCCTATCAGGTAAGAGATGTGATCAGGGCGATTGAAAAATTGGAGGAAAAAAATGAAGAATAAAAATACCGGGAAAGCCAGCGAAGAAAAATACACTTTCCGGATCGAGTGGTCCGAGGAGGACGGGGTGTTTGTGGCCCGGTGCCTGGAATTCCCGGGCCTTGGCGCACATGGCGATACGCAGGAAAAAGCGCTTCAGGAGATCAAAACCGTTGTCAGGGAATCGCTCGATTGGCTGCGGGAAGAAGGAAAGCCGGTTCCCGAGCCCCTCGGACTGAGAAAATATAAAGGGAACCTGACTCTCCGCGTCCCTCCGGAGGTCCATCGGCAACTGGCTATCAAATCGGCGGAGGAAGGCGTGTCGGTGAACCAGTATATCCTCTCGAAGATCAGCTGATTATTCTAAAGGATCCCTTGGAAATAGAAGAAGAATGTCTGTCCTGCTTCCGGAGATAAGGTCTCTTTATCTGGAGGCTCTTCATCAGAGGCCTGAGGCAGTTTTTTCAATTTCTTTAGCGCTCCGTAGCCCATGCCGATGGATACGACTCCCCAGGCATGGAATCCCAGGCGGTAGTGTCAAGAATTTTTTGCACATTTTTCCGAGGCAGTCCCGTTTTTTTGGAAAAATAATGCATGTGGGAAATGAGGAGAATGGCCTTTATAAACAAAATCATTTAAAATCGTGTCTAACCTTCTTTATCGGAGGTTATAATATGACAAATATTGTTTCTGTTTAAAGCGTTTTCATAAAAAGATGGAGACGGGCAGATCAATTCATATAGGCAATCCTTGCAGGGTTCGAGTTTGCTCCGGGTTTCCCTCCAACTGTTTCCGTCCGTGATTTCTTTGTAAATCAGATTTTTAAGAGATTCTGATCCCAGAGTGCCCAGTTTGATTTTATTCAGATCCGCGTATACCGCCCCGTTACTTAAAACAATCAGTTTCCCGAATTTTATTTCGTTTATTCTTTTTCGTTTTAAAATTTCCGATAATGATGGTTTGGACCCGAGCACTTCATTTTCATCCAAAAAAATGTTATGTTTAAAAAACTCGATGTTCTCGCCATTGAAATAGGGGAAAAACTCATATTCAGACACCTCATTTTTTTCAATAAATTTTTCGACTTTAATAAAATCTTCTTCATCTTTGATAATAAAACAGAATTTTGTTGTGATGCCAAGGTTATAAAAAAAACTGAAAATGTTTTTACTCGAGAAGAGATCATCTCTCGTAAAAAAAAGGTTGAATTTGTAGAACTCCTTTTTCTCTCCGATCCGATTCATTGTATCATTTATTCTTTTAAAGAACTCTTCATTGTAATCTGGCAGAAGTGAATATTTCAGATAGAGGTTTTTTTCAATTTTGATGTCATTGATGAGTTGAATCAATTCATTGATATGGCTGTATCTAAAAATATCGGCCCCAAGGATATTCAATCTCAACAAATTGCTGTTTTTGGCTTCTGTTAACAAGTCCTTTATATTATTAAGGTCAAGCTCCGCGATTGAATCAATGATACTGGCGGGATAAAGGAATTGTCTGTAGTACTCATACCGGTCTTTTTGAGATGGATCGCTGTTCAAATAAAAAGAAATTTCAATGAGCTTTTTCAGTATATCGGTACCGGTTCTATTTCTTGAAAGGGAATTTGGAGAGAAAAAACTCTCCATTATTTTCATTTCCGGAATGATTTGCACCGGTTTCCCTGAATACCAATCTTCGTTTAATAAACCTCCCATAAAATGATTGCGAATGCCGTTGAAAAACTCTTTGAAAATGGACGAATCCCTCTCTTTTTCAGAGATTTTGATTACATAGGAATTCGAGTATGAGGTAAGCTCTTTCATTTTTGCGGCAATTTCCTGATTATTCAAGACCTTTAAACATTTTCCGTTTAGGGTATTGAATAAAAGAACCGATTCATTTTTTATGGCAATATGAACAAACGGGTCAATATAAAACCAATAATTCATTTTCAGAATACCATTGTGTTCTTAATCAGTTCTTCATAAATGTCCGGGTGATTTTCAAGATATGAGAATTGATTTGATAGAAATTCCTGAAAATCCTTTTCAGGCATGAAACCGCTGCAATGCGGCGAAGAGTCATCGATATTTAAATTGAAGATACACTGATTGCAATTTTTGTTGCGATAACATTTCAGACAAGCTCTTTTTATTTTGTTGAAATATCCATTGTATTTGGCCGCGATTTTATTGAAATCCATTTCAACCGCATTTTTTCCGATGATTCCCAACGCAAAATGGTGGCCGATCCTTTCGCAGGGCAATATTTTCCCATTCACGGTAACGAATATTTTTTTTGAAAACGGCAGACAGGTTGCGGTGGGAACAATTCTATTATTGCCTTTGGTAAAAAAGAATTCATCGAAGTTTTTATATATATAGCCGCTATATGCCATTAATGTGATTTCTACGCTGCTTCTGCTTGCCTCCAGGAAGAATTTTCTGTTGTAATTCGAATAGTCCTCATTTTGATAGAGATCTTCAGTTGGGTTTTTATACATTTCGAGAAATTCTTCCTGTTTTTCTTTTAAAACTCCGGTCGTATTCAATTCTGATATATAACTGGGTTTTCCGAAATGAGTTTTCGTGAATTCATCGATTTCATCGGTTGTATTTCTATTATGAAGGACACTGACAATATTCACTTTTTTGTCAAAGTAATCGGGATAATTGTTTTTTATATGAAGAATATTATTCATTACACTGGGAAATGAATTCTTGCCGTTCTTGAAAATTCGATAGCTGTTTTGCGATTCATTTCCATCAATGCTGATAGACAAATCAAAATCATTTTCAATTAGGAAGGTGATGTATTTCTTAAGAAGAAGGCCGTTGGTGGTGATATTGTAATTAAACTGGTTATGCAATAGTTTTAATTGTTTTGAGTATTCGACTATTTGCCGAATAAGATTAAAATTCAATAATGGTTCTCCCCCGTAGAATCCAATACAGATATTTTTCTTATGTGAAAAATTGAGTGTCGAATTAAAAAACGGGACCAGGTAATCCAGTAGTAATTTTGCTTTATAGAATTCCAGCTCTTTTGTATTTCTCCGGTCATAATTGCCGTACATTTCTCCGAATCCACAATATTTACATTTCAAATTGCATGAATCGGTAACCTCAAAGGTGATGCCTCTTGTATTCGACAGGTTGGATATGATGTCGGATGGAATCAATACAGCTCCGAATTCCCCCGGGATGTCTGGTTTGTTAAAATAGTTGTTTTCTTTTAACAATAGGTATTTTTTATAATAATACTTGATCTCTTCGATCGAAAAAAAACCTTTGTCCCCGATTTTAACACCGCCTTGCTTCAGGTTATTGATCCAATCGCTTATATTGACATGATGATCAACCAGATCAATGATATGACTCAGAAGCGGGTGAACCAGCAAGAATTGATTTTTATAATCGCAGTGAATATAGTCAATTTTTTTACTTGATCGAAATGAACAAATTGGTTTCATTTTAAAATGATAAATTGATATGTGAGGTGATTGCCAAAATTATTGTTATTTCCTTTTTCCAGATATATAAATATCATATAAAACTGACAACATTCGGCAATTCACATCCTGAATCTCAATATTTTTTTGTCTACAGAAAACTTAAGTGCATTTCCATCCCAGCCTTGCGTTTGTGAGTGTTCGAAAAATGTATAAAAGCCTGTTTACAAATCAACGATCATGGTTTGCTTGGGCCTTTTTTTCTGCTGTCCGATCACATGAATAATTCGCCTCCCATTCTCCGAACCAGCATTCACACCTGCACCAGGCCAAACATAAATTTCCGGCCGAAATCCGATTCATTTCGTTCCGATTCAGTTCATTCTTCGCCAGGTTTGTCAGACTGAATTTCTTTTTCATTCCATTTCTCCTTTTCATTTCGATTTCCCGATTCAAAAAAATCGATAAACTTTTACAATAATATAAATTTCTTGTCAAGTCAGTTTGAGTTTTTTTCGATGAGATTTAAATGGTCTTGAAAACAAGGTCACCTGTCCAGGCTCTTTCCAGTTTGCTTCGCGCCCGGTCCAGCCACTTTTTATGCAGCGGTTTTTCTTTCATAGACAGTCTTGCCGCGGCGGAAAACTTCCGAGTAAATCATATAGGGATTGTTCTTGTACTTGCTGAAGAGGTCTTCGGTTTCAACGATCAGGTCCACTGCAAAACGAATCCCTTCCCTGACAAACGAGAGGTATAGTTTTTTTTCAAGGTCGCGCGTATTCCGGGATTGATTAACCAGGCACAAGGAGAAACCGGGGACGGTGGTTGGCTTTTACGCATTTCAAAATCCTATCAATTAAGCTCTATTCCCCTTTTCCACATTCATTCATACCATCAGGGGTTCGATACTTTTCAAGGCCAATTGACATGTTTAATTTGAAACGGCTGTTTTCACCGGCCGGTTCCTGACCGATTCTTGACATTTCGAATTTCGCGCTATATCATCATCTTATGGCTGATATAAAGTTTTCTGTCAGCAGG
>JAFGGF010000181.1 GCA_016930735.1 Prolixibacteraceae bacterium | reverse complement strand
GAAACTTCGCGGGCCAGGCGACATTGAAGGTACCCAGCAAAGTGGCCTGGGTTTTGATTTAAAAATTGCCAACCTGGCTAAAGACGGTGAAATATTGCAATTGGCCAGGAATAAAGCATCAGAAATATTAAAGGAAGATCCCGGATTACAAAAGCCTGAAAATATGCTTCTTCTGAAACAGATTTTAACTTCTAAAACAACCGAATTTAACTGGGGTGCAATCAGTTAATTATGCTACCCACATTTGTGTTAATTCCGGATTAAAAAATCAATTACATTTTAGAAAAAAAGTAACATAAAAATGAAACGTTTTTTATGTTGTTCAGTAAATGAAAGTGTTTTAATCATATAAAATATCAGTTATGGCAGATAGGCAAAATTTCTCATCGGGAGCAAAATGGGAGGATGCAGTTGGTTACAGCCGTGTTGTCAGGGTAGGACAAATAATTGAAGTGTCGGGGACTGTAGCAGTTGATGAAGCCGGTAATCTTATTGGTCCTGATAATCCCTATGAACAAACCCGTTTTATCCTGAATAAAATAATCAGGTATGTTGAAAAAGCAGGGGGTAAAAAAGAAGATATAACCCGAACCCGGATTTTCCTTACAGATATGTTTAATTGGGAAGAAGTCGGAAAGGCTCACAGCGAGGTTTTTAAAGATATAAAACCAGTGACTTCATTTCTTGAGGTTAAATCTCTTGTTGGTTTGGAGTACCTTGTCGAAATTGAAGCTACTGCTATTGTTCATTAATTATATCACGAATTACAGCGCTGGCAATAAAACAGCCAAATACAGGGGGCATATATGAAATTGTTCCCACTACCGATTTTTTATTTTTTCCTGCCTCAATCCTGACTGCAATTTTGGGAATTTCTTCCGATGAAAAAACTACAGTTATTCCTTTATTAATTCCCATTCTCGATAATCTTTTTCTAAGCATCTTTGCAAGTTTGCAGTTATATGATTTTGAAATATCAGCTATCTGAACCTTTGAAGGATCGGTTTTTCCACCGGATCCCATTGAACTGATAATTTTATACCCCATTTGCAGGCTGTGATAAATCAAAAATACTTTTGGCGATAAAGTATCAATTGCATCGACAACATAATCGTACTTCTGAGCCTTGAGTAATTCAGCTGTCTTATCAACACTTATATAATCATTAATTACTGTCAGATCAATTTCGTGATTAATATCCTTAAACCTTTCAGCTAAAACAGCTGTTTTGGCTTTACCTTCATTACTGGTTAAGGCAGGCAATTGCCTGTTCTTATTGGTAGCTTCAACTATATCGCCATCAACAATCGTCATTTTACCGATACCTGCTCTGCATAATTGTTCGGCGGCATAAGCACCAACACCTCCAAGCCCGACAATAAGGACATTCGTGTTATTAAGCTTCTTTAAATTCTCAGGGCCTATTAATAATTCTGTCCGGTTAAGCCAATCCATCATCGAACCAGTTTATTAAAATTAATCTCCATTGACCTGGCAAGAAGTGAAATATCAATATCTCTTATTTCAGATGCTTTTTTATAAATATCTCTCACAGAACCTGAAAACTCATCTGTCTCTATAAAAACTGAATCAAGGGGGAGCTTCTGAAAACTTTCAATGGCTTTTGAACTTTTATTAAAAAGTATTTTTCCGAATGAAAATAAAAATCCGTATTTAATCAGTTGCAAGGCCTGGTTTAAATTTCCATTAAAACCATGTAAAATCCAGGGATTATCCGGCTTCAGTTCTTTTTTGATTTCCAATATATCATCAGTTGCTTTAACACAATGAATTAAAACAGGTTTATTAAATTCTTCCGATAATTCTATCTGTTTTATAAATACCCTTTTTTGTTCCTCAAAATTGGTTTCGCATAATTTATCCAGACCGCACTCACCAATAAAAACAACATGGTCGAATTGTACTGATTTTTTAATCGTAGCAAGGGATTCGTCATTTTCAGAAGTTGACTTTATATGCCAGGGGTGAAGCCCGGTTGAATAATAATTTCTGCCGTTATAAGCACCAAAACCGTCACCCGGATAAATATTCCTTACAGAAATAATCTCAGGATCGAAATGATCCTTATGTGTGTGGATATCAATGTAAAGCATTTTAATACCTGTTTTATCCTGATTGAATTATTAAATCATTTCCAGTATGGCTTTAACAACGTTTTCGGCACCATCAGCGATTTGAGCAATATTTGCATCGAGCATGTAACAGGGAGTAGTAACCACTTTGAATTTTTCATCAACAACAATTTCACCGTGTGTGGTAGTTACATGCCTGCCTCCCATTGAAATAATCGCATTGGCAGTTCCTTTGTCCTGTCCTATAGTAACTTTTACGTCTCCCAGAATTTTGGCAATCAGAAGCGGTGAGATGCATAAAGCCCCGATGGGTTTCCTTGCTTTAACCATTGATTTAATTGTTTTTTCAACATCTGGATTTACATCACAATCCACACCGTCGAAAGCAAATGAGCACAGGTTTTTGGCTGCACCAAAACCACCAGGGAATATTATTGCATCGAAATCGGCAGCTTTGAATTCAATTAAAGATTTGATTTTTCCCCTGGCTATCCTGGCTGATTCAACCAATACATTCCTTGATTCTTTCATTTCCTGCCCGGTAATGTGGTTTACTACATGTGCCTGATTCACATCAGGGGCAAAACATTGATATTCTGCTCCTTGCTTATTTATTGCAAGTAGTGTTAAAGTTGCTTCATGAATTTCCGCACCGTCAAAAACACCACACCCGGCCAATACAACAGCTAATCTTTTTGTTGCCATTTTGTGAGATTTTATGGTTTAATACCCAAAATTAAACTTTATATAGAAAATAGCGAAATCCTGTAAAAAAAGATTCCACCTGATATCAGGTGGAATCCATTTGACTATTTTACTTTTTATTTTGACTATTTCTTATATACAAGCGAAACAACAATACCTGCAATAATAAATTCAATCAAACCGGTAACCATCCAGATTGCAACCAATCCGAAGGGCAAAGGATAAATAATATATTGATTCAGAATGCCGATAACTGAAATCAGCAATCCAATCAGCAATCCATATCTAATCCCTTCTGAAATCCCTTTTCCCTGGTAACCTTTAATAAAAATATAAACAAAAAGAAGAGCCATAGCTATTCCTACAAGGTACATTAACCACATTATTTGTGACATATCAGACCGCCAAAGGCTTGCATTTTCTTCATAGGCTGAAGCAAGTGCAACATTGTGAATTAAAAAATCGAGAATAAGAAATGTGATATAAACAGCTAGGGATGCTAACAAAAATCGTTTTACATTCATAATTTTTCCTCCTTTTAATTGGTTATAAATCATTGATTTTGATAAGATTATTATCAAATTTGCTGAAATAAATTATGAAAGATTTTAGACAAAAAAAAGTAGTTCAGTTAAATTAATGAATTTCTTCAAGGTTATAGGGTGTTTCCTGGTACACATAATAATTAAGCCAGTTTGAGAACAACAGGTTGGCTGTAGACTGCCACCTCATTACCGGTTCATTTTCCGGGTTGTTGCCTTTGTAATAGTTTTCCGGGATTTCAATCGGGAGGTTTTTATTTAAATCACGTTTGTATTCTGAATCCAGTGTAAACCTTGAATATTCAGTATGGCCAGTAATAAAAAACTGACGGCCTTTTTTGGCAACAACGATATTAACTCCCGCTTCTTCCGACCTGGAAAGAATTTTCAATCCGGGGACTTTTAAAATATCCTCTTCTCTTATTTCAGTGTGGCGTGAATGAGGTATATAAAATTCATCATCGAAACCCCTGAAAATCGGAAGCCCACCGTTTAAATGTGTATGTTTAAATACCCCAAACATTTTCTTTTCAAG
>JAFGGF010000180.1 GCA_016930735.1 Prolixibacteraceae bacterium | reverse complement strand
TCCTTCTGAAGGTGAATGGGGAGCTGTCTGGAAAACTGAATATTCTAAAATGATTTCGGAACTTGGATTCAGTCATGTCAGGATTCCAATCCGTTGGGAACCGGAAAGCAGAAGTTCAATTGTCCCACCATATACTATAAATCCCAATTTCCTGAACCGGATGAAACAGGTTGTTGATTCAGCTTTAAATAACGGACTTTATGCCATTATTAACATGCATCATCATGAGGCTCTTTATGAAAATCCAACCGGTAATAAAGCACGGTTTCTGGCCCAATGGCAACAAATTGCTGATTTTTTTAAGGATTACCCCGACAGCCTTCTGTTTGAAATTTTAAATGAACCACATGGCAACCTTGATGCTGATACCTGGAATGTTTTTTTAGCTGATGCCCTTCAAACAATAAGGGGAACAAATCCAGAAAGAATAGTTTTGATTGGCACAGCAGAATACGGCGGACTAGGAGGATTATCAAAACTTCAGATTCCTGAGGATCAGAATATAATTCTTACCATTCATTACTATAATCCTTTCCATTTTACACATCAGGGAGCTGAATGGTCGGAAGGGTCGGAAGCCTGGATGGGCACTGAATGGATGGATACCGAAACCGAACGCAATGTAATGAGGCAGGAGTTTGCACCTTTAAAACAGTTGAGTGAACAACAACAAATCCCAATTCATATTGGAGAATTTGGTGCTTACGAAAAAGCTGATATGGAATCCAGGGTTCGCTGGACGACATTCCTTTCAAGGTATATGGAATCACTGGGATGGAGTTGGGCATATTGGGAATTTTGTGCCGGATTCGGAATTTACGATCCAGCTTTAAAAACTTTCAGGCAGGAATTGGTTGATGCATTGCTACACAATGAAATGCCGGAAGCCTTTGAATATAATGCAACTGAAATATATAAATCAAATTTTCAATCGGGAACCGATGGCTGGGTCAGATATACCCAGGGATCTGCTTCTGCACAGTTGGCAAGCAACAGTGGTCAGATGAAAATTACAATAAGTAACGGAGGGACAGAAAGCTGGCATGTACAGCTTGTAAAAAACAGCGTAAAACTTTACGAAGGTAAAAAATACAGGGTTTCATTTACAGCAAAGGCTGCTGAGCAACGTTCAATTAATGCCTATACCGGAATGTCGGTTTCACCCTGGTCGGCTTACAGCGAGTATAATAATATTACCCTTGCCGATACTTTTGCAAATTACGCATACATTATAGATATGGATGTAACTGACCTAACAGCCAGAATTGTTTTCGACCTTGGTAAATCAGATGTTGATATAACATTTAAAGAAATAAAGCTGGAAGAACTTACTATTGAAACCGGCTTGCAGCTGGTCGAAAACAGTGATTTGTCAATTTACCCGAATCCTGTAAAAAATCAACTTTTTTTCAGTCATCTTCCTGAAAATTCTATTATGGAAATTTTTAATTCTGAAGGAAATAAAATTATCTCCGAACAAATGGAAAACAAGAAAGCCCTTGATGTTTCAGAATTAATTCCAGGAGTTTATATTCTCAGAATAAAAACTGAAAACCAGGTTAATTCATTTAAAATGATTAAACAATAAACGGGTGAAAAACTATTTCTGTTTATAAACCTTTACATAATCGATGTAATATTTTTGCGGAAAAATATTTTCATCAATCCCTTGCTGTCCTCCCCAGCTACCACCAATTGCCAGGTTAATGATCAGGTATTGCGGATCGTCAAAAGGCCAGGTAGCTTTTCCCGTATTTTCATTTCCGAATGAAAAATATTTATCGCCGTCAATAAAAAAGTCTATACGAGTCGGAAACCACTCAATGGCATAAACATGGAAATCCTCATATGGTTTTTCAACAGTTACAGTATTTCCTTTATTGGTCCCCAAAACGTGATTATAACTTTTGGTGTGAATATTCCCATGAATTTTATCCGGGTCGAAACCTACATTTTCCATAATATCAATTTCACCGCAATCAGGCCAACCTGTGCCGTTTTGAATACTGGTTCCCAACATCCAGATTGCGGGCCAGGTTCCCTTGCCGGTTGGAAGTTTAGCACGAACTTCAATTTTTCCGTAAGTCATATGTTTTTTTCCATACGTATTTAAACTGGCCGATGTAATTTCTTTTCCACCCCAGTTGTCTTTACGGGCTTCAATTATCAGGTTGCCGTTTTCCACCCTTGCATTCTCAGACCGTTCTTTTGTATAAAACTGAGCCTCATTATTCCGTATGTATCCCTCTTCATAACCCCAGATTGCTTCATTTGGCAAACCATCCGTATCAAAATTGTCTTCCCAAACCAGCTCCCATTCAACCGGTCCGTTATCCTCTTCTTCATATACATACCTTTCCGGGTCTTCTGCCTCACTGCATGCTGTCAGGGTTACCAATAATGCTGATATTAAAAACAGATATTTCATAAGTTTTCAAATTTGGTTTGGATGTAAAGTTAAATTTTTCATGTAAAAATCAATTTTTTTTGTTTGTAAACTTCAGAGGTAATATGTTTGTCCATTTTAAAATAAACTTATATGAGCCTGAAAATACATCCCAAAGCAAAAGCACTGATTTTTGACCTGGATGGTACTTTATCTGATTCGTTGCCTGTACATATTGAAACCTGGAATAAAGTTGGTAAAATACTTGGATTTACATTTGACCCTCAGATTGTTTTTGAACTTACCGGGCGACCAACCATTGAATTTGCACAACGGATTGCCAACGATTTTAAACTGAATACTGATCCGGCTGAAATTGTCAGGCTGAAACAGGAAATATTTCATAATTCGATGGAATACATTGTTCCTGTAAAGGAAGTAATTGCTGTTGTTCTCGAAAATTACGGGAAATTACCACTTGCAGTCGGGACAGGTGCCAGCAGGCGCAGTGCTGAACTCCAGTTAAAAGCACTTGAAATCCTTGAGTTATTTGATGCTGTTGTTACAGCCGATGATGTAAAAAACCATAAGCCTAAGCCTGAAACTTTTCTAAAATGTGCCGAAATTCTTAAAGTTTCACCTGTTGAATGCCAGGTTTTTGAAGATGGAGTACTGGGTATCAAAGCGGCAGAAAAAGCTGGAATGATAGTGACTGATGTTCGTCCGTTTATTAATTATGGAAACTGGGCTAGTAAAATTCGGGATTAAAATTATTCAGTTTTCCGATAAATACAATTTCGCTTCTTTTTTCAAAGGCAAAACCATCTTCAGCAAATTCAAAACCTGACCCTACTCCCTGAAGAATGTACTTAAATGGATCATCCTTAAAGAATACTATTCCTTTTATCCTGTATATCTGGTTTTTATAAATATCAAGATTATATGTAAGCCAGTCCGTAAATTTCTCTTTTTCAATAGGTTCATTAAAAGTCAGAGTTTTTGAGATTAAATGAAAGTGTAATGGTTTATCTGCCATATGTAACATTTTCTTTTGACCGGTACTTATTATTGAATTCAGGTTAAACCTTTCAGAAAAACCGGATTCTACCAATAAAACTTCAGCCAAAGGATTTATAGAAGTTATATTTTTAAACAGCTTATTTTTAACTGATTCATCTATCAAATCGCATTTATTGATCAGGATCAGGTCTGCAACGGCAATTTGCTTCAGTGAAATCTCCTTTTCAGGCTGAATATCAAAATTTACTGAATCGACAAGGCAAACAGTCCCGTTATATTCAAAACGGTTTTTTATATCCTCATCTGTAAAAAAAGGTTTGGCTACAGAGGCCGGGTCAGCCATACCGGTTGTTTCGATGATCAGGTGCTCTACACTGGGAAAACGTTCTGCTAATTCCAACAGGATGAGTTCATATTCATTGGCGATGGTACAGCAGATGCATCCGTTTTTTAATTCAAACATTTTACCTGCATCCACTCCTTTGATCAGCTTTGTATCGATTGCAACTTCTCCAAACTCATTTTCAACCAAAGCAAATTTATTACCCGGATATTGTTTTAAAAGCCTGTTTATAAAAGTTGTTTTCCCTGCCCCCAGAAACCCGGTAATTAATGTTGTTTTGATTTTCTCCATTTTCCGATGCAGCTAAAAAAAGCGGGCTGAACCCGCTTTATATTTTAGAACAAGTAATTTAACCCTATATACATCCCGGAAGTTCCGTCCTGTTCATTCCCTGCCAGTCCGTAATCTACTGAAATAACAAAATTTTCATTCATGGCAATTCGTAATCCGGCACCATAAGAAGTATGGAATTTTTCAGAATCAGTCTTAAAATAATTTGCATCAGTACTGGTCGAACTAAATTCAATTTCTTTTGTAACTCTTCCGAAATCAACAAATCCATTTAGTCCAAGGTAAAAATTATTGTTTATAAAACGGAAACGGGCAAATTTCCAGCGAAGCTCAGCATTCCCGTAAAATACTCCTTCACCGAGTATGCTGTTTCTGTAAATCCCCCGTATAGATTTGGAACCTCCCAATCCTTCACTAAGGGCACCGGTCAGAACAGAAGTTATCAGTTGTGACTGGTAATAAAAAGGCACTTCTCCGGCAATGGTAGTCTGGTAACCCAACCTGTACACAAATGATAAATCCTTTGGAATAATTGTAAAATACTGACGATGTGTTAAACTCAATTTCACAAATGAACTTTCTCCTCCAAGGAATTCAGGTGAAGCCACAATAACGGCTTCAGTCCATAATCCTTTCATAGGATTGGGTTTGTTATCACGGGTATCATATACCAAACCTGCTTTAAATGCCGGTACAAAACCTCCATCGGCTTCTTTATCAGAAATAATACCCCAGGTTTTGTAATGTTCATATAATCCGTTTTGCTCAGGTAACAAATCATCTCCGTCCTTGCCTTTGTTAAGTTTATCAATATCAACCGATTCAACTTTAAAATTCAACAGGTTAACACCGGCAGCCCAACGAAGATTTTCACCCGATAATTTCCCCTGAAGGTCGATTTTAAACCTGAAAAGTTTACGGCTGTATTTATAAAACATCCTTGATTTATAAAGATCGCTTTCATCATCGATCCAATCAGAATTGATTACCGCATTATACCCGTTAAAACCATAAAAATCATATGCATCATCAGAAAGATAACTGATATCGAGCGATGTCTGTAATCCCGGGATCAACTGGTCTGAATTATAATAAAACCGGTTAATTCCACTTCCTTTGGTAAACCGGGAAACTTCAAAATACAGGGAATGATTATAATCAGGGTACCTTGAACCATCACCGTAATTATATAAATTTACCAACGCTCCATACTGAAAACCCAGGTCGGTATCGAATGTTATGGTAGGTAAAGCTCCAAAATTCCATCCGGTTTTAATTTCTTCTTCCTGCGCAAACAAAACAAGTACTGACAGGGTTAAAAACATAAATACAGCTAGTTTTTTCATATTTTATTTGAATTAGTTTACCATGGATTGGTGAGAATTTTCCGTATAAAGAAACATTTCCATATGTTTTATATCTTAGTTAAAACCAAACTAAGATATAAAAATTCTTTACTATTGAAAATAAAAAAATATGAATGAAATAACAGAAATTATTTGTTTGCTTTTATCGGGTTCTGAACATGATACTTTCATCAATAAAAGCACCACCGAATTCTCTTGATTTTACTGACCCTCTTTTTGACAATTTAAGCCTCCCCTTTAATTCGTGTTTTTTCCCTTTTTCCTTTTTTGTAACCGATTTGTGAATAGCAGTATCAAGAGGTAAAGTAATTTGTTTCACTTCTATGGTATCATTTCCTAAAAAAATATCGGAATATTTAATTGAATAATCGGTATAATTATTACCGGATTGTAAAAGAAACAGGCAAAAGGAAATAGCCAGTATTATGAGTAGAATTCTTTTCATGGCATTTTAACGATGTTATTAAAAAGACTGCTGAAAATAAATTTTGTTACACTCATTTTGTTAAATTTTATTAAAAGGGTGAAACACGAGGCCACCCTTTTTTCCTAACCAAACCTAAATATTCAGCATATATTTACCCAAAAACATAGTATATGACAAATGAACAGAAAAAATCCCTTATTCTACAACTAATGAATTAAGAGATAAAAACTTGATCTTTCAATCAGATTTCGTTAATCTTGTATTAAACAATTTAAATTATGGACAGACCGGCTAAATTTATTCTTATTCTGTTAACTGCTTTTCTTATAACCAATTGTATAAATCAAAATAAACCGTCGAAGCCAAATTTAATATTTATAATGAGCGATGACCATGCCTACCAGGCAATCAGCGCCTATGGTTACGGATTAAATGAAACGCCAAATATCGACAGGCTGGCAACTGAAGGAGCCATATTTACAAGGGCCTGTGTAACCAATTCGCTGTGTGCTCCAAGCCGGGCAGTCCTCCTAACAGGTAAACACAGTTTTATAAACGGAAAAGTTGATAACGTACAGCCTTTCAACTGGGATCAGGATAATTTTCCAAAGTTATTACAGGCAAACGGTTATCAGACAGCGATGATCGGGAAAATACACCTTGATGGGTTACCACAAGGATTTGATTATTCGATGGTGTTATCAGGCCAGGGGAATTATTATAATCCTGATTTCCTGGTAAATGGGGAAAGGAAAAGGTTTGAAGGTTATTGTACTGAAATTATTACTGAAGCAGCACTTGAATGGTTAAAAAACAAACGTGATCCCGATAAACCGTTTTGTATGCTTTATCATCAGAAAGCTCCTCACCGCAACTGGAAACCTGCACCTAAATATTTAAATCTTTATGATGATAAAACTTTCGAACTGCCGGAAACCTTTTTTGACGATTATGAAGGAAGAGGCACAGCTGCAAAAACACAGGAAATGGAAATAAATGTCCATGCACAATGGGGCCACGATTTTAAAATGATTACCAATCCTGATGGCGACAGCACAGGTTTTTTTAATGAATTAAAACGGTTTAATAAAAAACAAAAAGATGACTGGCTGGCAGCTTATACTCCCAAAAATGAAGCAATGAAGGAAGCTCACCTTGAAGGAGAGGAACTGGCTAAATGGAAATATAACCGGTTTATAAAAGATTATCTGCGTACAATTAAATCTATTGATGATGGCGTTGGAGAGGTATTGGACTACTTGAAAGAAGCCGGGCTTGAAGAAAACACCATTGTTGTTTATACCTCCGACCAGGGATTTTACCTTGGCGAGCATGGCTGGTTCGACAAACGTTTTATGTATGAAGAATCTTTCAGGACACCACTTTTGGTTAGATATCCAAAAGAAATCAAAGCCGGAACTAAAATCAATAAATTGGTACAAAACCTCGATTTTGCACCAACTTTCCTTGATTATGGCGGAATTGAAATACCGGAAGAAATGCAGGGCGAATCATTCAGAGGCCTGGTAAGCAGTAAAACAGATAAGTGGCGTGATGCAGTTTATTATACCTATTACGAATACCCTTCTGTTCACATGGTAAAAAGGCATTATGGTATTGCTACCGAACGTTACAAGCTTATGCATTTTTATTATGATATCGACGAATGGGAAATGTATGATTTGCAGACCGATCCCTCGGAGATGAAAAATATTTATAACGATCCGGCTTATGCCGATGTCAGGGAAAAACTT
>JAFGGF010000179.1 GCA_016930735.1 Prolixibacteraceae bacterium | reverse complement strand
CTGGGTTATTCCGGAGGAGTTCAGGTTGGTGTAAAACATAATGCTGTTTCGGTTGACCACCTTGAATACATTGGAGAAGAAGAAATAGCCTGCATGAAAAATTCAGTGACCATGCCTACAGTACTGCCGGGAGCAGCGTTTTTCCTTAATTTGCCTTTATCCCCGGTTCGTAAAATGATCGACTCCGGTCTGCCAATTGCACTTGCCTCTGACTATAATCCCGGTTCTTCGCCTTCAGGAAATATGAACTTTATTAATTCGCTTGGATGCATTAAATATAAAATGCTTCCTGAAGAAACAATAAACGCAACCACCATAAATTCAGCCTATGCCATGGGTGTGGAAATCCAGTTGGGGAGTATAACCAGAGGTAAACTGGCTAATGTGTTTATAACAACTGAAATTGAAAATTATAATTATATCCCGTATTATTTTGGCTCGAACCTGATTGATACGGTTATTTTAAATGGGGAGGTTCAAAATAGTTTAATTAAATAACTTTATACCAAAGTAAAAAGTTCTGGGTCTTGATGGTCCGTAAATAAATCCACTGTCACGGTTTTTTCCAGTGTCAAAATCGTTCTGGTATTGATTAAATATATTCTGAATTCCACCAAATAGCTCAAAAGAAGAATCGAGCCTGTTTAAACTAAATGTATAAGCAAGTTTTAGATTTGTTTCAAGGAAGCTAGGCGATTCCAGCAAATAATCAGATTCAGGTGTTCCCGGATCACCCGCCAATCCATAGTGTGGAACAAGCATCGTTCCTGTATAAACACCCGAAAGGGAAGTTGTAAATCCACCTTTTGGAGTAAAAGTAAGTGTATAATATCCATATGAATCAGGTGTACGAAGGTATTTTTTTTCTCCCGGTAATTCTTCAGACCATTGAACAGGATGGTCATACTGGCTGTTTTGAAGAGTTAATCCAGCTTCGAGTTGGATTTTACGGTTATAGTTAGTCCTTAATTCCAGGGTTGCTCCCAAAACATTACTATTGCCTCCATTCCGCTTTTCCATTATTGAATTTCCATCTGAATCAGTACCAATTTCTTCTAAAACAAAAGAATCGTAAAGTTTTGTATAAAATCCTTCCAACGTAAAACCAAAAATATGTTTTTCTGTTGGCTTGTCCCAATTTACGGAGGCACTCCAGCTTTGTGATTTTTCTTCTTTTAGATTGTTAGCTAAACTGATAGTCTGAATCCCCCCACCTGCAAAGGCTATATGCATATCAGCATCAAATGCCTGAGGAGCACGGAATCCTGTGGACCACGACATCCTGAATTGTGTATTTTGCGCCGGTTTATATAATATCGAAAGTCTGGGGTTTAAAATCAAATTGTCAATAAAATTATGCTTGTCAGCCCTAATCCCGGAAAGAAAAGTAAAAGATGAATTAATCGACCAGTCGCTTTGTAAAAATACTCCGGTAGTAATTGCATTCTGGTCAATCATGTAATTATAAGCCTGAATTTGATCAAAAACATCATCAAAAGAATATTCAGCCCCGATTGTTAAAACATTGTTCCCTCCCCAAAAATTATAAATTAGGTAATTTACCTGCGTTCCAAACTGAAAAGAATAGTTTTTTGAATTTCCATAAGGAGGATTGTTATTATAATCGGTAAGTTCCGGCCCTCCATCCGGTGCAATTCCAGTATAATGTTGACGTTTTGTATATTGACCAGCCAGGTAAAATGTTGTAGTTGTACGGTTATTTTTGCTGGTAATTTTATAGTCAATACCACCCATTAATATATAATGAGTTCGTTCTTCCGATTGCAAAGCCAGATAAGCAGGCCCATCAATCAACTGGCCTCCATAACGGTATTCATGAAGACTGGAAAAATTGGCTTCGATCTTTTGATTCTCACTCAGGTTGAAAAAGGAATTCAATCCAAATGAATTATTTGTAAGCCTTGGCATTTCCGAAAATCCATCATTATTATGGTCATATGCTTCTCGTTCCCTGTGGGAAGTGTAAAGCGAAAATCCCGAATTCCTTTTTTGAGAAAGTGAAGTCAGGGTACCGTTCACAATATAATCCATGGCTGATTTCCCTAATATTGAATTATTTGAAGATACCTGGTAAGAATTCCTTTGTGGCATCCTGGTAATAATGTTGACGGTCCCGCCAATAGCAGACGATCCATAGAGTGCAGAACCCCCACCACGGACTACTTCAATTCTTTCAACCATTTCTGACGGCATTTGTTCCAGTCCATACAATCCGGTTAACGGGCTAAAAACTGCCTTGCTATTTACTAAAATTTGACTGTAGGCACCTCCCAGCCCATTCATTCTGAGCTGGCTGTAATTACATGTCTGACAGTCGGTTTCCATACGTAATCCCGGCTGGAAGTTTAATCCTTCTGAAACTGTATTGGCAGAGACACTTTGAATAGTTTTTGTATCAAGTACATTTACAATTACCGGGCTTTCTGTCTGCCGTTTAAAAGTTTTGGTCCCGGTTATTACCACTTCATCCATTTTAATCACTTCTTCTTCGAGGTCGAATTTTACTTCAACTGTTTCACCTGCTTTTAATGTGACTTTCTCCTTTTTAGTTTTATAACCAAGCATTTTAGCAACAACTGTAAAGTTTCCTTCCGGCAGGTCAACCATCATATAGTGTCCCGTTACATCGGTTGTGGCTCCAAAGTTTGTTCCCTCGAGGTATATATTTACAAAAGGAATATGTTCACCTTCAGATACTACATGGCCAATCAGGTTTGCATCGCTATGTTCTTGTGCTACAATCAATTGTATAATAAAAATGTTTGTTATAAGGATTAATAAAGATTTAAAGATGTATGATTTCATATTATTGTTTTTTATTACGAAGAAATAACTTATTTGGAATTATTATAAATAAGTTTCATGCTAAACAATAATTTTTAAAATAAGTTTAATATAACTTATTATTAAATAATTTTTCTCATCTGATTTTAAGTGTAAAGTATTTGCAACTTAACAGTACTTGTTCAGGTTTTCTCCTTCTCTGTAGTCCTGAAAAATTAAATTGTCATTGCCATATTTTTCTTTTAACTCAGCGATTATTTCAGTTGTATGGTGACCAGGGCAAATTGTCGTTCTTAATTGATATTTTATATTCGAGTTTCTTAAAATATTGACCGATTGTTTAATATTTTTAATTTGATCAGGGTTATTAACTCCTGTTATTTCCGTATATTTTTCTGGTTTTAAAACAGTTTTTATATCCATTGCCACAAAGTCAACCAGTTTCTTCTTGATCAATTTTTCAAGGATTGCCGGATTTGAACCATTTGTGTCAAGTTTTATTTGATAGCCAATGTTTCTTATTTCAGTCAAAATACTTTCCAAATCGTTGTGTATTGTAGGTTCTCCGCCTGTAATAACAACTCCTTCCAGCCATTCCCTCCTTGATAAAAGGAAATCTATGATAAACTCTATTGGAATATCAGGTGATTTTTTTATTAAAGACGGAATAACCAACGAAGGATTGTGGCAGTACCAGCAACGGTAGTTGCAGCCTTTGGTAAAAGCAACAGCCGTAATTTTACCTTCCCAGTCGATAAAACTTTGTTTGGTAAAGCCACCTATTTTCATAATTTATATCAACGAATTGATTTTTTCCTGCACATTTTCACGTATTTATTATAAAAAATATCCCAGCTTAAAAGAGGCATTTTGGGGGCATTATCGTTTTTAAGAAGGAGCCGAATTTTTTTAAGGTCGCTTTCTGTAAGCGAAAACAAGTAAAAATCCAATCCCATCATATTTGTTAATTTGCGATACAAGTTCTTCTTTTTAGGTTTTATTTATGATTTATGGATAATATATTATAGATATTAAACTTCCTTTACTGTTGCACTCTTAACCACTTTTCTATATTCAGCATTTGAATTATGCTCAATTGTAAAATTTTCTTTCACCGGGAATAATTTTCTGTCGTTAAATTCCTGTTTTTTACCTTTATTCCATTGACTTACAGGTCGCATATATCCAACAATCCGGCTGTAAACTTCAGTTTCAGACTGGCATTCCGGGCATTTAAAATGTTCACCGGACAAATATCCATGCGACGGGCATATACTGAATGTTGGAGAAATAGTAATATAAGGCAGCCGAAAATTATTTGTGATTTGACGGATCAGGTTTTTTGCAGCCTGTGATGGGATATTTTTTTCACCAGTAAAAAGGTGGAGTACAGTACCTCCGGTATACATTGTCTGTAATTCGTCCTGAAGTGTTAAAACTTCATAAATATCATCTGAAAAATTAACCGGTAAGTGGGTTGAATTAGTATAATAGGGGATAGCACCGTTTTTAAAAGCCTCGTTGTTCGCAGTGATTATGTCGGGGTGTTGTATTGTATCAATCCGTGCAAACCTGTATGCTGTACTTTCAGCCGGTGTAGCTTCAAGGTTATAGTAATTGCCTGTTATTTCCTGAAATTCTCTTAAAATATCAGTTATATAATTCATGACTCGTTTTGTAAATCCCAATCCTTCAGCAGTGGAAATATCTTTACCGAGGAAGTTTAAACAACATTCATTCATTCCATTAATTCCTATTGTTGAAAAATGATTCTTCCAGTAACATTTATAGCGTTCATAAACATACCTTAGGTAGAATTTTGAATATGGATATAATCCTTTTTCGGTATAGTTTTCAATCGTTTTACGTTTTATTTCAAGGCTGTCTTTTGCCAAAATCATCAGGTTTTTTAAACGTTGGAAAAAGTTTTTTTCGGAAATTGATTCATAACCGAGTTTAGGCATATTAATAGTTACAACTCCCACTGAGCCAGTTAAAGGATTTGCGGCAAATAAACCACCTCCTCTTTTTGCAAGCTCCCTTTTATCTAATCTCAACCTGCAACACATACTCCGAACATCATCAGGCTTCATTTCGGAATTTACAAAATTCGAAAAGTAAGGAATCCCGTATTTTGCTGTCATTTCCCAAATTGGTTCGTAATCAGGATTATTCCAGTCGAAATCAGAAGTTATGTTGTATGTTGGGATCGGGAATGAAAACAGGCTTCCGTTTGTATCGCCCATCATCATAACTTCAGCAAAAGCTTTGTTTAGCAAGTCCATTTCTTTTTGAAACGAACTGTAAATTTCATTTATTATTTTTCCGCTCCAGGCTACTGCTTCATTCTTTAAAAAATCGGGGACAACCAAATCCATTGTAATATTTGTGAAAGGTGTTTGAAATCCAACTCTTGTTGGAATATTCATATTAAACAAAAATTCCTGGATGCATTGTTTTACCTGTTCAAATGAAAGATTATCATAATGGATGTAAGGTGCGAGGAATGTATCGAAATTGGAGAATGCCTGGGCCCCGGCAGCTTCACCCTGCATGGTGTAAAAGAAATTCACAATCTGTCCCAGTGCTGTCCTGAAATGTTTTGCAGGTTTACTTTCAGTTTTTCCCAATACGCCTTTGAATCCACTCATTAAGAGGTCTTTCAAATCCCAACCTACACAATAAACACTGAGAAAACCAAGGTCGTGAATATGAATGTAGCCCTGCTTATGTAAATTGGAAATGTTGTCAGGATACAATTTTTTCAACCAGTATTGTGAAGTGATAATGGTTGAAATATGCTGGTTTAATCCTTGCAATGAATACGATGAATTTGCACTTTCATTAACCCGCCAGTCGTTTTTTAAAAGATAATCTTCAATCACATTAATATTTGAAAATATTTCTTTTACATTCCTCGATTGTTCGCGTTGTTTACGATACAGGATATAGGCTTTTACCAGGTCGTAGCTGGTTTGTTCAAAAAGTACTTTTTCAACACAATCCTGTATTATTTCAACATTTGGCTGTCTTTCTATTTTAGTGTTTTCAAGCAAATCAATAACTTTATTGCATAATAGGTTTGCCATACTTCTGTCCGGTTTGCTGATTGACCGCATTGCTTTAAAAATTGCGTGTTCAATCTTTTCAGGATTAAATTCAACGATTTCACCGTTGCGTTTTACGATTTTCTTAAAGCGAGATTTGCCATTCATTTTTAATCATTTAAGGTTAATAAATGGTAACTCACGGGAAAAATTATAAATCAGGAATTTACATTCAGCCTTTCACCCGAAAGCTACATACTTAATATATAATCCGGCAGGTCTTCTGACTTGTACCGATTTTATCGCCTTCCCATCCACCTTCTGGCTGACAGTGACTATTTGATAAAATCATTGCTGGTACTTACAGCTACGGGGATAGCTCCCGACTTTCACGGGATTCCCTTTTAATCGTATAAGAACCGAATTATGTTTACAAAAAAAAACAACCTTATCCAGAATAAACTTATTTTGATGAAATTGTTATAAACAAAGTTTTAAACACATGTGATATATTGCTGTATGACAATTTTTTATACCTGAATTGTAAATTATTATTTAATGAAAAATACTTTTTTGTGTTTTGTTCTGTCGTAATTATATTGTTTATTTGCATTTAAATTTAATTCAGTTAACGGAAATAGAATGGAAATAGAAGTTAATAAAATGGTTACCCTTACATATGACCTTCGTATAGACGATAAAAACGGGGAATTAATTGAACAGGCAACTGTAGAAAGCCCACTTCAATTTTTATTCGGAGCAGGTATGATGTTGCCAAAGTTTGAATCGCAACTTTCAGGACTTAAACAGGGAAATCCTTTTGAAATAACTCTGAATAAAGCAGATGCATACGGAGAAGTAAATAACGATGCCATAGTTGAATTACCGAAACATGTTTTTTTGGTTGATGGGAAGTTTGATGATGAATTGATAAAAGTTGGCAACTCCGTACCAATGATGAGCAGCAATGGTCAGCGACTTAATGGTATTGTGCTTGATTTAAGCGACGATATAATTAAAATGGATTTTAACCATCCATTGGCTGGTGAAGATTTATATTTTTCAGGTAATATTCTGGAAGTGCGTAATGCTTCAGATGAAGAAATAAATCAGATTCTGAACCCGGTAGGTTGTGGATGTGGTAGTGGCTCCTGTGGAACAGGTGATTGCGGCGACGATGGCTGTGGTGCAGATGGAAATTCATCAGGCTGTGGCTGTGGATGTTAAAGATAATTTTGAGATTTAGGCCTTTTTAATTACTTTAACCTCGTTTTCTGCATAAATGGAGGAAACGAGGTTATTTTTTATTATGAATACATTTGGAAGAATTTTCAGGTTAACATCGTTTGGCGAATCTCACGGGAAGGGGATTGGCGGGATAATTGATGGTTGCCCTGCAGGGCTCGGAATCGATTTGGATTTTATTCAAAATGAATTAAACCGGAGAAAACCGGGCCAGTCAAAAATTACCACTCAACGCAAAGAATCTGATACCGTTGAATTTTTATCAGGTATTTTTGATGGAATAACCCAGGGTACCCCTATTGCTTTTGTCGTTTGGAATAAAGACCAGCATTCAAATGACTACAATGACCTGAAAGATGTATTCCGCCCTTCACATGCCGATTATACTTATATTCAGAAATATGGGACCCGCGACCATCGGGGTGGAGGAAGGTCATCTGCAAGGGAAACCATTGCAAGGGTTGTGGCAGGTGCAATTGCCAGGCTTTTTTTAAAGCACCAGGGTATTGAAATCAATGCCTTTGTTTCACAGGTAGGAGAAATTGAACTCAAAAAACATTATCAGGATTTAGACCTGAGGAAAACCGAAGAAAATATAGTTCGTTGCCCCGACATGGAAACAGCAGGAAAAATGATTGCCAGGATTGAAGAAGCAGGCAGGAATAATGATACGGTGGGAGGTATTGTTTCGTGTGTTGTTAAAGGTGTTCCGGCCGGCCTGGGAGAACCCGTTTTCGGAAAGCTTCACGCTGATTTAGGAGCTGCTATGCTGGGAATTAATGCAGTGAAAGGATTTGAATACGGTTCAGGTTTTAACGGGACTAAGCTGAGTGGTTCAGAACATAACGACATTTTTATAAATACTGAATCGGGGATACGAACCAAAACCAATAATTCAGGAGGAATTCAAGGTGGTATTTCAAATGGTGAAGATATTTATTTTAACGTAGCTTTTAAACCCATTGCCACTCTTTTAAAGGAACAACAAACTGTTAATAAAGAAAACGAAAAGGTAATAATTAATCCAAAAGGGAGGCATGACCCATGTGTGCTGCCGCGTGCAGTGCCAATTGTGGAAGCTATGGCTGCACTTGTATTAACTGACCATTTATTATTAAGTAAAATCAATAAAATCTAAATTATGCCAAGAAGAAAGCGTGGACGTAAAATGTTGGTGCCACCTGTGATAAAGGGGATGTCGGTGTTTGGAGTAAGGGGCAGGAGGGCTCAGGAAGTTTACCTGCTTTTTGAAGAATACGAGGCAATCAGGCTTCTTGATTACCGTGGTATGAACCAGGAAGAAGCTGCTGTTCACATGGAAGTTTCAAGGCCTACATTAACCAGGATTTATGAAGATGCCAGGCGTAAAGTAGCCAAAGCGTTTGTTGAAGGAAGAGATATTTTGATCAGGGGCGGAGATTTCTTTTTTGAAGACAACTGGTTTAAGTGCAATTCGTGCAAAGCAAGTTTCAGTTCATACGAAGAGGGAGTAAAAAAATGCCCGGTATGTGATTCTGATGATACTGAAAGCCTGAATGAGCATTATAAAAATCAGAAAACCTGATAAAAGGAAAAATTCTGATTTCTGGTTTTTTATTAACAATTTAAATTCCCTCAATTTTAAATCGACGTATTTTCTGAGAATTTAATTATATTAAAATTATTTAATTGTATTTTTAGCTTTAAATTTTTTATTCTGATATAAATTAGGCTAAAATAAATTGTCTATGTAATTAAATTACTATCCATGAAACAGT
>JAFGGF010000178.1 GCA_016930735.1 Prolixibacteraceae bacterium | reverse complement strand
TTCAGATAAACCGGAATTATCGCTTAAAACCATTATATCGGCTATTGAAGGTGACAGTCTTTTCACAGGTTGTGGATTCGGGCTAAAACATTGCGACGAAAAAAATCCCTGCCCGCTGCATTTTTCATATGCCCCCATCAGGGACGCAATTAATGAACTGGTAGAAAGGGAAACCATACAAACCCTGGCAGGAAATGAATCAAAACTCAGAGAGTTCTCTTTAAACAGAAAAAACGAATAAAGGGAACATTTAAAACAATCAGATAAACCGGATTTTAATGTCAGAATTTACCCAACATAAAAAAGACAGGTTGATAAAGTTATCAGAGTTGTTTAAAATCATTATTGAAGGAGGTAACGTCAAAAGATGGATAGATTTAAACAAGGATCTGATTAACCTGGTATTGCCTTCGGATATAATAATTCTTGTTGATGAACTGGTTCAGTCGGATATTGAGATGCAGAAACTGAAAAAAGGGATCAGTAAATTACTGAATATTCTGTATATAAAAATTTCGGATTTTACGGTTGAACCTCCTGAAAAAGGAAGTTTTCTTTGGGTTTTACAGAAAAACAATCTGTTGTTGGTTCAAAAACTGAATCAGTTAAAACCGCTTATTAAAAAGATAAATAAATCGAATGAAGTAAAAGATCGGAGAGTAATACAAACTCAATTGGAAGAACTCGGGAGTATCAACGGTTTATTTATTATTAAGGAAAATATTTTGTTTCCGATAATTGAGAAACATCTGGCTGAGTTCCGTTGTATATCGGTGTTGTGGTCGATACACGATGATGTAAGAAAGAATCTCAAAAGAATAAAGGAATTGATGGATGCAGATTCATTTGAGCTGTCTGAATTTAACCGATTGGCAGGAGATATATTTTTTGATATAAGCACTTTGAAATTCAGGGAGGAAAAAATCCTTTACCCATACATATCGGAATTGATCCCTGAGAAGGAGTTGAATATCAGGCTTCCTGAAGCACTGGAGATGGGATTTCCTTTTTACCAACCCGGTTCAATCAAAACCGGTCTGCAAAGTCGTGACACAGGAAATGAAAGAATTGACCTTGGAACAGGTTCTCTGACAGTAGAACAGGTTAAACTGCTTTTTAATCATCTGCCGGTGGAAGTTACCTACGTAGATGAAACAGATAAGGTCAGGTATTTTTCAACACCTGCCAAAAGAGTTTTTCCGCGTACTGCGGCTATTATCGGTCGTGACGTCCATAATTGCCATCCAAAGGAAAGTGTCCATGTTGTTAAGCAGATTGTGAATGCTTTCAGAAAAGGAGAAAAGGATCATGCCAGTTTCTGGATTGATATAAAAAATGAAAAGATTTTAATTCAGTATTTTGCTATAAGAGATGAAAATTGCAATTACATGGGAGTTATTGAGGTCACCCAGGAAATTGATTCAATTCAGAAACTTTCCGGAGAAAAGCGTATACTGGAATGGCAGGATTGACAGGTTATCAGATTAATCTTATAATAAATAACAAATCAATTGGGTATAAAAGTTGTTATGAATAAACCTTATCTTTGTGAATCAAAACAGGAAAAGTCATGATAGGAAAGTTTTTTTATATTCCAAAAGCAAAGCGGTTTAGTATTACGCCGCGTTATCACGATCCGGACCAGGAAGAAAGGGATGCCCGCGAAAAGCGTATTAAACAGGAACTGGGTATTGTTGATGATAACGAAGATGACGGAAAACCCTTCCGCCCCGGTGTTAAGGGGCAATTCAGGAACTCAGGAAGCTGGCAGGCAAAATCGAGCAATGAAGCTCGAAGGTCTTCAAATACCCGGTTGATCATCCTGATTTTAATCCTGGCTCTGATTTTTTATGTATTTTTCTTTTCTGATTTTAATTTCTTTTAGTGAGTGATATAATCCAGTTATTACCCGATTCAGTAGCCAACCAGATTGCTGCCGGTGAAGTGATTCAGCGCCCGGCATCGGTGGTAAAAGAACTTGTTGAGAATTCACTTGATTCCGGTGCAACTGAAATAAAAATTCATATTAAAGATGCCGGCAGAACCCTGATACAAATTTCGGATAACGGATGTGGCATGTCGCCAACCGATGCAAGGATGGCTTTTGAACGCCATGCAACCTCAAAAATAAGCAGTGCCAACGATTTGTTTGCAATCCGGACCATGGGATTCCGGGGTGAAGCTCTGGCTTCAGTAGCTGCCATTGCCGATATTGAACTTAGAACCAAAAGATTTGAAGATGAAGTAGGAACTTATATCCATATTATTGGTTCAGAAGTAAAAAAACAGGATCCGGCTGCTTGCAACAACGGAACGACTTTTCAGATCAAAAACCTGTTTTTTAACGTTCCTGCCCGGCGTAAATTTTTAAAATCGAACAGTACTGAATTAAAGCATATCCTATATGAATTTCAAAGGGTGGCTTTACCAAATCCTGACATTTCATTCTCGTTGTATCATAACAATCTTGCTTTGTATGAATTACCTGCAACAAATCAACTGAAACGGATTTTAGGATTGTTCGGAAAAAATATCGGGCAGAGCCTTGTTCCGGTAAAAAGCGAAACAAGTATTATCAAAATTACGGGGTTTATAGGCCAGCCCCGGTTTGCTAGGAAAACCCTTGGTGAACAGTTCTTTTTTGTAAATAAAAGATATTTCAGGCACCCTTATTTTCATAAGGCTGTGATGCAGGCATTTGAAAAACTGCTGGCACCTGAAACCATTCCTTCCTATTTCCTTTTTTTTGACATTAATCCTGAAGCTATTGATATAAATGTCCACCCAACAAAAACCGAAATTAAATTTGAAGACGACCGTGCTATATGGCAAATAATCAATGCGGCAATGCGGGAATCGCTGGGTAAGCATAATGTTGTCCCGACTATCGATTTTGACCAAAGCGGAAATATTGAAATTCCTGTTGCACTCAAATCCGGGACAAAAGTGCCGATACCTGAGATTAAAGTTGATCCGGACTACAATCCTTTTAACGAAAAATCTTCAGGTACTTTTCAGCCAAAAGAAACTTCAGGATTGGAAAGGATTAACCGTGAGAACTGGGAAAAATTGTATGAAAACAAGGATTTTGATGAAGGAGATACCGACCCCCTTGGCAGGAATGAAAAAAATCTTTATTCGGAAACAGAAACAATTTTTTCTGAAAGGAAAATCATGCAGTTGAAAGGGAAATTTATCCTTACTCCAGTAAAATCAGGATTGATGATTATCAACCAGAAAAGAGCTCAGGAAAGGATTTTATTTGAAAAATTTTTGGAAATTTTAAAAACCGATTCTGTAGCCAGCCAGCAACAATTATTTCCGCAAACAATCGAATTAAACCCTGTTGATGCTGCCTTACTGTTGGAAATCCTTGATGACCTGCAAAAACTGGGATTTGATATCAGGGAATTCGGCGGGAATTCATTTATAATTAACGGGACACCAGGCATTCTGGATAATCCGTCACCAGCCGGAATCATTGAAAAATTGCTGGAGGAATACAAAAATTCACCTCTTGATGCAAAAGAAAAAGTACGCGAACAGGTTGCAGCATCATTAGCAAGGGCATCAGCTATAAATTACGGGAAAGAATTAAAGGCAGAGGAAATGAACCATTTGATAGATAACCTTTTTGCCTGTGAAACTCCTAATTATTCACCCGCTGGCAAACCGGTTCTGTCGATCATATCGACAGAAGATATCGAAAAATGTTTTTTAAAGTGACAGAATGTCGTATAATCGGGAGATTTTTTTATTGGCCCGACTCTTGTATATAAAAGAACGCAAAATTTTAAAATATGACTCAATACAGGCCTGTTTTAGGGAATATACCTCCGGTTGTAAAAAACCTGATTATCATTAATGTACTTGTTTTCGCGGCTACCTGGATTTTGGGTCAATCAGGAATTGACCTTACCGATTATCTGGGATTACATAATCTGCAATCCGATAAATTTATGCTTCACCAGATTTTTACACACATGTTTATGCATGGTAGCCTGACGCATATTTTTTTCAATATGTTTGCTCTTTGGATGTTTGGCCGTGTTCTCGAAAGTGTCTGGGGTCCCAAACGTTTTCTGATGTATTATCTTATAACCGGGATTGGGGCAGCTGCTCTGCATACCCTTGTAAATTACCTTGATATTTCATCGTTGCAAAGGGCTGTCGAAGGTTTTATGAATACACCTTCAGCAGATCAATTCTATTCTTTTGTGGTGAAACATAAAAAAGAAATGGAGGGCTTTATTTATACAGGAAGTAATTACAATTTATATGACAATGCAATTCAACTTGCAAATCAGTGGTTAGACAAGCCTGATGTTTTGGAATTTCAAAACAGAGCCGGTGAATTGATGAGTGGATTTGTTACCGGGAAAATGAATATTGCAACTGTTGGCGCTTCTGGCGCAGTTTTCGGGATATTGCTTGCTTTTGGTATGTTGTTCCCCAATACACAATTGATGCTTTTATTCCCACCGATTCCGATTAAAGCAAAATATTTTGTAATTGGTTATGGTGTTATTGAACTTTACCTTGGCTTAACACAACCCGGCAGTAATATTGCTCATTTTGCACATCTGGGGGGTATGCTTTTTGGTTTTATTTTGATTAAATACTGGAATAAAAACACGAAAAATTTTTATTAACAGATGAATCTTATTGATGAAATAAAAAATTCTTTTAAGCAGGGATCGGTTTTAACCCGGCTGATCTGGTTAAGCCTTGGAGTCTTTTTATTTATAAGGATTATCCATATTTTTTATTTTATATCAGGAACTCCGTTTACATTTATCGACTGGCTGGCCCTACCCGACAATCCGGTTGATTTTATTCATCGACCCTGGACTTTGGTAACCTACATGTTCCTGCATTTTGATTTTCTGCATATTTTATTTAACCTGATCGGGCTTTACTGGTTTGGTAAACTCTTTTTATCCCGTTTTGAAGGCGACAAATTACTTGGAGTGTATATTTTAGGAGGATTGGGCGGAGGATTGTTATATATGCTTGCTTATAACCTGTTGCCGGTATTTGCAAGTGTTAATGCAGTTTTAATGGGTGCATCAGCTTCAATAATTGCCATATTGGTTGCCATTGCTGTTTATGAACCCGACCGGGAAATCCTGCTTGCTTTTATAGGCCCGGTTAAACTGAAATATATTTCAGTATTTTACGTATTGCTTTCAGTAATAGGCATTTCAACTTCAAACCCGGGAGGCAATATAGCCCATTTAGGAGGGGCGCTTATGGGATGGTTATATATGGTTCAACTTCGAAAAGGGAAAGATATGAGTTCAGGAATTGTAAAACTTGTTAATCAGATAGGAAAGTTGTTTAAACCCCGGCAAAAAATCAAGGTTACTTATAAACAACCACCCCGCGACGATTATGAATATAACAGGCAGAAACGTGCCAACCAGGAAGAAATAAATAAAATTCTGGAAAAAATAGCCAAATCGGGTTACGACAGCCTTTCAAAACGGGAAAAAGAAATCCTTTTTAAACAGGGGAAGAATAATAGTTGAAGAATCATCTTAAAGTCTCAGTTTTTTCCCATGGGCTGCCTGAATACTGGCATTTAACTCAAATCCAAGCAATAATATCAAAGAAAAGAAATAGATCAAAAGTAATATAATAAGCAGTGTTCCTATTGATCCATATAATTTATTGTATTGCGAAAAATTATTAATATAATATCCAAAACCTGCAAATAATGCGATACTTAGAATTGTTGCAAGTGTCCCTCCTGCTGATATAAACCGCCATTGGGTTTTTTTTGCCGGAGCCATATAATACAAAAATGAATAGGCAAAAAAGAACAGGGCAATAATAATAATCCATTTAATAGCTATCAACAGGTAAAAGGTTAAACCTTCCTGCAGGATATTGTTGTCTTTTAAGTAATTCAGCAAATGCTGCCCTCCTGCAAAAAGAATGATTGTGGCTGTTAAAAGAATGGTAAGAATAAAGAGCAACAATAACGACGTTAATCGTTGGCCAAGCCAGGTACGGCTTTTAAAGCTGTGAACGGTTGAATCGAATGCCACCATCATGGCAGCCAGCCCATTTGTTGCAAAATATAACGAGGTAAAAAAACTAAATGATGAAAGACCTAACCTTTTCTCAAAGATCCCTCGTATTGTTGTTTCAATGGTTCCATAAATAGTTTCATTCGACACAAATTCTTTTATAAAAAGAAGTAATTCATTCTCATCCTGAAAATACGGTATCTTGAAAAAGGGTATCAGCGAAAATAAAAAAATGAGTGTTGGGAAAAGTGCTATGAAGAAACTGAAAGCAATTCCTGATGCACGGTTGGTTATTGATCCCTTTGCAATACTTCTCCAGAAAAAACGCATTACATCATAAAGGGGGACACCATCAAAAAAAGGCAATGTTATTTTCCTGGCACGGATCAGTATCTGTAACCCGAACCTTTTTAACCTTCTTGACTGAAATAAGCTGTTAGACATTAAGCCTGCTTTTCAATACGTAGCTGATGAATGTACGATTTGCCTTGATTTACTTTCAGTAAAAAATATACCCTGAAAATTCCTTTGTTTGTTACCAGGCGGCCAATAACTGATTTTACATTGTTTTTCCCTGTTTGAAGATGTATTATTGTAAACTCTTCAGCCTGGTAATCAGAGAAAAACTTGGTGACAATCTGCTGAGCCTGAGCTTTACTGTAAACATTGTCATTTTCAAGAATTCCCAATTCGACATTCTGGTTAAAAAAACCGGAAAGTTCTTTTGCATCACCCGATTTCAGGCTCAAAATAATTTTATCAGGAATTTCTTCCTGGGCATATGAAGCCAAAAAAAAGAGCGAAAAAAGTAAAAGAGGAAATATCTTTTTTATTCTTATCTTCATTACACTTTTGTTTTCAGAATTTGTGTAAAAAGCTTTACAAATATTGTGCAAAATAATTACATGCCGTATATATTAGCGTAAATTTATAAAAATTCTTAAATTATTCATATTCAATGAAGATTACTTTACTTGTTGTGGGTAAAACCAATTCATCCTATTTGAACAAGGGTATGGAAGATTATATGCAAAGGTTAAAACACTATGTTTCATTTGAATTGAAGGTAATTAAGGATATAAAAAAAGGTAAAACCCTAACAGACGAATTGCAGAAAAAAACGGAAGGAGAATTAATCCTGAATTTTGTAAATGGATCAACTCAGATGATTTTACTTGATGAAAGGGGTAAATCTTTTACTTCAGAAGAGTTTTCATCGTTTATACAAAAAAAGATGGCATCGGGTTTGAAAGAGCTTGTTTTTGTTGTTGGCGGGGCATATGGATTTTCCAAAGATGTTTACTCATCTGTAAAAGACAGGATTTCGGTTTCCAGCATGACCTTTCCGCACGAATTGGTACGTTTGATTTTTTTAGAACAGTTATACAGGGCTTTTACAATTATAAAAGGTGAACCTTATCATCATGATTAATTATGGATAATGCAGTTAAAAAATATTTATTTCTGGTTTCTGCTTTCGTAATATTTCTGGTTGCACTCCTGCTTGAAAATAATTTCCTTTCACACAAACCTGATGAACAGTTGCTTAAAAAATTCCAGGCCGATGTTATTGAAAAAGAAACACAACTGACCGCTGATCTTGTAAAAATTACACTTATCATAACAGATGAAAATTTTAATGATGATTATCTCGGTAAATTGTATTCTTTAAGCCGTCAAATGGAAGTTGATAACCTTGGATTTTTAATTCTTCAGGATAAAGAAATTAAATATTGGTCGAGCCGGATTTTTGCATTTAATGAAATAGCTGTTGTCGATAGCTGTAAAACGGAAATGGTAAAACTCCCGAATGGTTATTATATTTTAAAACAGGATACAGTAAATAACTTAAGGATTATAGGCCTTATTCCGCTTAAATACAATTACCCCCATGAAAACGAACACCTGAAAAATACATTTCAAAGTAATTTTAATTTACCAAAGGATTATATTATAAGTGAAAAACAAGGCGAAGGGTATTTCCCGGTTTACGGTTCAGATGGTGAATTTATTTTTTCTATTTTACCCGCAGGTGAGGTTTTATGCACAAAAACACAATTGTACTATCCGGTAATCCTGTATATGATCTCACTTTTACTGATTCTGATTTATGCCAGATTTGAATTTAAAAGCAGCAACAGGCAGGTAGGATTTAAATTATTTGTACTTGGGGGGGGCCTGTTTTTTGTTTACTGGCTTCATGTTTTGTTTCAATCTCCGGAAGTTTTTTATGTAATCGGATTTTTTTCTCCTGAACATTTTGCTTACAGTATCTGGTTGCCATCATTGGGAGATTATTTCCTTACATCGCTGTTTTTTTGTTTCTGGGCATTAAATTTTAATTACGACATCGATTTTAAACAATTGATAAAGAAATCGTTTCTGCCAAAACGATTTTTTGCCTTTTTAATTTTTTTTGCACTGGGTGGTTTATATCTTACAGTTCATTCATTTATCGTAATACTGATCGAAAATTCCAGTTTTTCATTTTCGTTAAACCGTATAGTAGGGCTTTCAGCTCAGAGTGTAATTGCTTATTTTTCTATAGCAATACTGCTGACAGGCCTTGCATTGATCACATTCAGGATCATTGAAGACATTAAACCGGAACTTCCTTTAAAAACAAATATTTTTATTTTATTACTGGTTGCTGTTTTACTGGCTGTTCTACAATTGATAATAGTTTCAGAAATTTCAATACCTGTTCTGATCTTATTTTTTGTTTTTATTTCAACTTTATTTATTTTTTTAAAAGAGCAAAAAAGGCACTTTACACTAAGTTTCCTGATCATTTTAGTATCCTTTTTTTCGATTTATTCACTGTTTGTTGTGTACCTGTCGGTTTCCGAAAAAGAAAGAGGATTTCAACGTTCATTTGCATTTAACCTTGTTACCGAAACTGACCCTGTTGCCGAACTGATTTTAACCAACATTCAGAACAGGATTAATGTTGACCCGGAAATTCCTAATTTATTAATTCAGCAGTTTGAGGAGAATGACCCGGATCCGTTGGCAAACTATCTGATTAATAACTTTTTCGGAGGATATCTTGAAGAAGAATATGATATCTGGATAGGTGCCTGCTCCGATTCTACTATTATTGAAGTTCAACCCGATAATATAAGGGTTCCCTGTTTCCCGTTTTTTGAAGAAAAAATAAAAATTGAAGGTCTTCAGGTACCGGGAACCAAATTTTATTTTATGGATAACATGAATGGGCTGATAACCTATTTTGGGGAATTAAATTATCCGTTTACGGAAGATTCCATGGGAGTAAGCATATTTATCGAGTTAAATTCAAAAATCATTTCAGAAGGGATTGGATACCCTGAACTTCTCATGGATGAATCGATGAAAAAACCTGAAAATTACAGGCTTTTTCAATATGCCAAATATAATAACGGTCAATTGGGCGATGTCCATGGAAATTTAATGTATAACAAATATATTTCGCTTGATGACAGTTTGGGCGAAGAGGAATTTGTGTATAAAAAGTGGGACAGGTACGAACATATAATTTACCGGACCAGCGGAGATAATTATGTTATAGTAAGCCGTAGTATTTACGGTGTAATTGAATACTTAATTTCGTTTCCCTACATTTTTGTTTTTTATCTGTTGCTGACATTGATTTTCCTGTTTTTTGGAAGCAGCTATGTCAGGCAGAAAAGTATTACATTCGATTTTAAATTTAAAGTTCAGGCTGCGATTATTTCTGTTGTGCTCCTTTCGTTGCTTATTGTAGCTATAGGCACCATTTTTTATAACATCGAAAATTATAAGGAAAAACACCGTGACGACCTGAGTGAAAAAATGCAATCGATAGCTGAAGAAATAGAAATGCGTAAGGAACGGGTCGAAGATCTAAATAACGAAAACCTCGATTGGCTTTTCAGGGAACTGGAAAAACTTTCCAATGTTTTCCGCACCGATGTTAATGTTTATGGAACGAACGGTGAATTGATAGCTACTTCCCGGCCGGAAATTTATGATGAAGGCCTGGTTTCAACTAAAATTAATCCCGAAGCTTATTATGAATTATTTTATGTCAATCGTTTAAATTATTTCCAGCCTGAAGACATTGGTGACCTTTCATATCTTTCAGCTTATCAGCCAATATTTAATGAAGAAGGAGACTATCTCGGGTTTATAAACCTTCCGTATTTTACAAGGCAGGATAAGTACAGGCAGGAAATAACAACTTTTATTGTTGCATTCCTGAACCTTTATGTGATATTTTTCCTCACCAGTATTATTGTTGCCGTTTTTATAGCTAATCAAATCACAAGGCCTTTAACACTGATCCGGGATAATTTGCGAAAAATGGAATTGGGGAAACGTAGTAAGCCAATTGATTACCAGAGAGATGATGAAATAGGAAGCCTTGTGAAAGAATACAATAAAAAAGTGGATGAACTGGCGGCCAGTGCAGAATTGCTGGCACGGTCGGAGCGTGAGTCAGCGTGGCGTGAAATGGCAAAACAAATTGCCCATGAAATTAAAAATCCACTCACCCCAATGAAGCTGAATGTTCAGTATTTACAAAGGTTGAAAGGTGATCCGGATGAGATTGAAAATGGGATAGACAGGGTTTCAAGGTTATTAATTGAACAAATTGATACACTTTCATCAATTGCTACCGAGTTCTCGAATTTTGCAAAAATTCCGACAGCCAGGAATCAGGTTTTTAACCTTTCAGAACAGTTGAGAAAAACCATCGACTTATTTGAGGCAAACGATAAAGCGATAATCAGGTTAAAAATCATTACTCAGGAAGAAATTCTTGTTAAAGCCGACAAGGAACAGTTTTCAAGGGCAATTATAAACCTGGTAAAAAATGCCATTCAGGCAATTCCTGCGAATCAGGAAGGTTTAATTCATATTACTTTAAGTAAGAAAAACCATAATGCTTTAATTGAAGTTGAAGATAATGGAATTGGCATTGCAGAAGACCTTCAGGATAAATTGTTTAGTCCGAGTTTTACTACTAAAACAAGCGGAATGGGCCTGGGATTGGCTATTGTAAAAAATATAGTTGAGAATTTTATGGGGCGTATTTGGTTTAAAACCAGACAGGGAGTTGGTACAACATTTTTTGTGGAAATTCCGGTATTTGAAAATGAAATGGAAAATGAAGATAACAATACTGAATGATAATTGTCCCGGATCAGGTTTTGCTGCCGAACACGGCTTATCTTACCTGATTGAATCGGAAATAACATATTTATTTGACACAGGTCCCTCGGATATAATTGTAGAAAATGCACAAAAAGCAAATATTGACCTGGGATCAGTAAATACCATTGTTTTGAGTCACAGGCATTACGACCATTCAAACGGGCTGCAATATCTCAACGGGCAAAAACTAATCTGTCATCCTGCAGTTTTTAAAAAGAATTTCAGGAAGAAAGAAAATTCATATATAGGTATGCCTTTTACAAAAGAGGTGGTTAAAGAAAGATTTGAGTTGGTTGAATCAACTGAACCTGTTCAGTTATCGGAAAACGTTTATTTTCTTGGAGAAATTCCACGATTAAATGATTTTGAAGCAAAAACAACTTCTTTTATTAATGAAAGAGGGAATGATGATTTTATGCTGGACGATTCCGGGGTAGCAATCAAATCTGATAAAGGTTTAATCATTGTTTCAGGGTGTGCACATTC
>JAFGGF010000028.1 GCA_016930735.1 Prolixibacteraceae bacterium | reverse complement strand
TTCAGGCTTGGAGTTGATTGGAAGTTTTACGATTAAAAAGATAACCTGTTAAGAAAATGAAAGTTGGAAAAACTATTTTATGTAATTTATTCCTGATTTTAATTTTTTTATTTTCTGCCTTTTCATGTAAAAATAACAGCCAGCCTTTTGAAAATAAAGATCCTAAGGAAGTAAAACCAGTTGTTCTTCAGGAAATACTTAAAAAAAAGAAACTCAGAGCAGTTGTCGATTACAATTCCACAAACTACTTTGTCTATAAGGCTGTTCCTATGGGTTTTGAATACGAGTTGTTACAGGAACTGGCAAAAAAATTGGATGTAAGATTAGAAATCGTTGTAAGTAATAACCTTGCCGAAACATTTGATGGTTTACAAAAGGGGAGGTTTGACCTGGTTGCCAAAAACCTGACAATTACAAAAGAGCGAAGTGAATTTATTGATTTTACAGTACCACTTGAACAAACAAGGCAGGTGCTTGTACAACGCCTCCCTGAAAACTGGGAAGATTTGAGCGAGGACGAAATCAATAACAATGTTATCCGCAGTCAGCTTGACCTTGCCGGGAAAACAATTTATGTACAAAAAAACACTGCATATTATGAGCGCCTGAAAAATCTTTCAGATGAAATTGGTCATGATATAAATATTGTTGAAGATACAATTTACGGGGTTGAAAAACTTGTGGGGCTGGTTGCAAATGGTGAAATCGATTACACAATTTGTGATGAAAATGTCGCCATGGTAAATAAAACATATTATCCCAATATCGATATTTTTACTCCTGTAAGTTTTAAACAAAATATTGCATGGGCTGTAAAAAAAGGAAGTGATGAATGGCTTAATTACCTGAATGACTGGATAACTGATTTTAAGGAAACTGTTACTTTCCGGATTTTATACCAGAAATATTTTTTAAGTTCCCGGTCGAAATATATGGTAGCCAGCGATTACCACAGTATTACCGGCGGCAGGATTTCAAAATACGATGAAATGATAAAAAAAATAGCCGGGGAAAAACACTGGGACTGGAGGTTGATCTCATCCATCATTTTTGTGGAATCAAAATTTTCTACAGAAGCTGATTCATGGTCGGGAGCACAGGGGCTTATGCAATTAATGCCAACTACAGCAGAATTTTATAAAGTTGAAGATGTAAACGATCCGGAACAAAATGTGGAAGGTGGTGTAAGCCTGCTTTCATGGCTCGATGGTTATTTTAAGCCAACAGTTACTGACTCCACTGAACGGATAAAATTTGTGCTTGCGGCATTTAACGTGGGCCTGGGGCATATAAAAGATGCACAGCGGCTGGCCAGAAAATACGGAAAAAACCCGCATATCTGGAAAGATAATGTTGATTATTTCCTTTTAAATAAATCATTGGATAAATATATTAAGGATCCGGAAGTAAAATGGGGTTATTGCCGTGGTGAAGAACCCTATAACTATGTACAGAAAGTGCTTCACAATTACCAGAATTATTCTAATGTAATTCCTCTTTAAAGGAATTTAGCCTTAATAAGTCCAGTAACTCAGTCAGGATCATTGCTGTGGCTCCCCAAATTATCTCACCTTTATATTTGTAGCAAGGCACATTCAAATTACCGGTCACAGTTTGAATGTTACAACAACTTGCTTTATTATCAGAAATATAATTTGAGAGGGGGAAGTCAATAATTTTATCGACTTCATTCCTGTTTGGAGATAAATCAGGAGTTTTGTTACACCAACCAATATATGGGAAAATCAGGAAACTGCTGATGTGTACATAGAATTCGGAAAGCTGTCCGATAATTTCAATGGAACCGGGATCAATCCCGACTTCTTCATTTGCTTCTCGTAAAGCTGCTTCAAACGCGTTTTTATCTGATTTATCGATTTCACCTCCCGGAAATGCAATTTGCCCGGCATGGTTTTTCATATTTGCAGGCCGTTTAATCAATATACAATTAATTGCTGTTTTATCGGGATATAAAATAATCAGGACACTGCTTTTCTTTAAAAATGACTTGTCTTCAGGTAGAATTTCCAGTTGCCTTCCCGGAGGAAGCATTTTAACATGAGAAATTTTCCCCGGCAATTTCCCTGTAATAGCGAGTTTTAATTTTTGAATGATATTTTCCTGTTCTTTTAACAATACAGTTCTTTAATAAATAAGATCCAAAAATAGTAAACACCCGCAAAAAAACGGGTGTTCACTTTATAAAACCTAACATATAATTGGGCCTCAATTATAATCTGATTCCTACTCCCAAAAAGAATGTCCTTCCCGATGTGCCATTGTTATAACCACCGCTTTCATCAACAAAATCAAAAATATTATCTACACCGGCTTTTACAATGTATTTTGAATTGATGGTATGGGTACTTGTAAGTTTCCAAAGTGAGAAACTTTTCAGTTCAACTGTGTTAACCTGATGAGTCATTTCATCCATCAATTCAATTTTCCGGGATCCATAGAAATTACTCTGGAGATTTAAATTCAGCTTGTAATTTTTGAATCCGGTGTTATAGTTAAGATTAAATTTCCCGGTAAAATTCCTCACATTGTTAAATTCTTCATTGGTAATATTGTTTACTTTTTTCGAAAATGTTGTAATTCCGGTAAAGAACAGGTTATTAACAATTTTGGTTTTTAAAAGGATATCCACACCGGTTAAAATAACTTCTTCATAATTCCTGTATGCATATTCAATAATACCGCCTGGTTTTACGGTAAAAGTATCCAGGTTTTCAGAAATCATATTACTTATTTTATTTCTGTATGCTGAAACTGAAAATGAAACACCGCTGCGTGTATATTCCATTGAAACGGAAGCATAATTTGATGTTTCAGGTTCAAGGTCTTCTTTTCCAACCAGGAACATGGGCGGACCCGGAGCGGGTATTTGGAACGACATATATTTTTCTTTCAGGGTTGGAGTTTTATAACCCTTGCTATAGTTACCCCTGAAAGCAAAATGCCAGACTTTGACCATACCGGAAACCTGTGGAGTAAAATGCCATCCGTATTGGGAATTATGATGAGCCCTGGCTCCGGCAATTACATTAATTTTGTCACCAACCTGTAAATCCTCCTGACCGAAAATAATATAATCGGTATTTGTTTTATCATCAATATTGTTTCTGGGAGCGTTAAGGTTTTCTGATAAATATTCGGCTCCAACAGTAAGAAGATTGCGGTCATAAAGTTGAAAGTTCCCTAATAATCTGGCGTTCTTATATAAATTGTTATAATCGGAAACCAGGTTGTTTTCATCGACTTTATTCAACAGTTCATAATTGTCGGCATTCCAACTAAGGCTAATGTTATTTTGCTGATTAATAAAATAATTTGCCTTGAATCCGTAGGTTAAATCTTTATTACGCCTGTCGTACAGGTCGGCAGAAGTATTTTCCCTGTTTTTACTCATAAATGCGAGGTTTCCTTCCAAAAGAAATTTTTCACTCAATGAATATTTCAGGTGCTGGTTTAAAACCAGTGCATCTTCTTTTTCCTGAGTACGGTATGAGTTGCCTTCCAGTAAATCATAACCATCGGTTTTGTCAAAAGTTGCAGAAGTTTGAGATGCAACCTTCCCAATTTTGGATCCAAAACTTAACCTGTGGTTTTGGGTATTATAATTTGAAAATCTTGTCGATGCATCAAGGTCAATTTTTTTAGAAGGTGTTTTTGTTATAATATTTACAACACCCCCTAAGGCATTCGAGCCATAAAGTGTGGAACCGGCACCTTTTACAACTTCAATCCTTTCAATATCGGCAATGTTAATTCTGCTGTAATCTATATCACCATATGTTTCTCCTGCCATTCTTTCTCCATCGACGAGGAAAAGCATGTATTGCGGGTCGATACCCTGAAGGCTTATAGTTTTGCCTTGTGCCTCGCTTGAAAACTCAATTCCGGGGATCAGGTTTTCCAATGCCTGGGAAATGTCATTTAAGTCTTTGGTTTCAAGTTCTCTTGCTGAAATTGTTTGCGTCAGGACCGGAGTATTTTTTAAAGTCTTTTCTGTCCGGGTACCTGTAACGACCACTGCATTTAAATCGATGGTAGTCGGCACCATCGCTATATTAAGCGACAATGCAGATCCGGTAAGCGAAATTTCCTTTTCAATGGTTTCATAACCAAAATAACTTACTCTTAAAATATATTCCCCGTTATTAAGCCCTGAAATAGAAAAATTACCTTCATTGTCAGAAGCAATCCCGATAGTAGTGTTTTTTATGATAATATTTGCTCCGGCTAATGATTCATGTGTTTCAGAATCGGTTATTTTGCCGTTAATGCTGTTTTGTGCATATGATAACATGGTGAAAACAAATACAATAAATAACAGCAAGGCTGTTTTAATTGTGTTCATTGATTGAATTTTTAATTAATAAATCTGATAAAAGTCTCGGACTATTTATAACTGACAAATAACGGGAGGAGCCTTGTTGCCTGAGTCTTTCAAATTTATTAATCGATTGTTCAGGGGGTATTTGTAAGCGGTATAATATTCGTTTATTTTGAGATCAGTCCAATCGTAAAACAGAGAGTTTGCAAACGGATCCTTCTGAATATTAAAATCTTTATTTAATAAATTGAAGGAATCAAAAGATGTAACTTCGAAATTTGAATAGCAATGTTCATCAGTTGAATTAAATACATCTTTTCCTGTTTGTTTTGCCGTTAAAAGAAAAACTGGCAAAATAAACGTAAGTAAAAAAGTTATTATAGGGCCTGTGGATCCTACGAAAAACATTCTTTCTCCTTTAATGAATTACAAATATAGGCTTATTTATTAAAATTAATCAAACCTGATAGTCTTTTCAGGTGATATTTTACTTATCACTTTCCCTGGCAATAAAAGCATAAGTAAAACAGCCGTAAGTGTGCCAATGTTTAATATAATTAAATGGATAACGGAAAAATTCATGGGTACATAAGAAACATAATATGAAGTTGCATCCAGGTGCAATACTTTAAAAGAATTCTGAATTATTATTATTGCTATTCCAATCAGGTTTCCCCATAAAAGGCCCCGTGAAACCAGGAATCCTGAAAGGTATAAAAATACCTTAATAATGCTGTGGTCGGGGCTTCCCAGCGATTTTAATATCCCGATCATTGTACTTCTTTCAAGCATCAGGATCAATAATCCTGAAATCATATTTATTCCGGCAACAAGTGTCATTAAAATGAGGATGATCCATACATTCATATCAAGAAGCGAAAGCCAGTCAAATATTTGCGGGTATTTTCTTATAATACTCTCGGTGCGTAATGTTTCTCCATTGTCTTCATAATAATTGACGACTTCTTCCCTTACCCGGTATTCAGCATAGTCAAGATCTTTAAAATTCCGGATAATAATCTCAAAACCACTTACCTGGTCAGAATTCCACTGGTTTAACCGTTGAATTTGTTTAATGTCTCCAATTACAAATAATCTATCGAATTCTTCCAGCCCGGTGTTAAAAATCCCGCGGACTTTGAACTGACGCGTATTTGGGATTTCACGGTCTTCATTAATGAAATACACATAAATATCATCACCAACATCAAATCCCATCAGATCAGATGTTTTTTCAGAAATTAAAACCTGGTCAGTCCTTGTTGAATCATTTATTTCAGGTATTGAACCTTTTACCAAGTATTTTGTGAAGAAATCCCAGTTATAATCGGTATCCACGCCTTTAAGCACAACACCTTCGATGTTTTCTTCTGTTTTAATAATTCCCGGTTTTGTAGCAAACACCTGGATGTGTTTAATAAATGAGAGTTTGTTCAGGACCGGCAAAAAATCCTGATTTCGTGAAACAGGTCGGGTTTCTGCCGAAAGGTTTGTATCGTAATTAATAATCCTGATGTGCCCGCCAAAACCTATTGCCTTATTCCTTACTTCCTGTTTAAATCCTGTAATGACCGACACGGAAATAATCATTGTTACAAGGCTTAGTGCAATACTGAAAAGTGCAATATTGATAATCTTCGCTGAAACAAAGTGCTGACTTTTTTTATCAAAAAAAAGCCTTTTTGCAATGAAAAGTTCAACATTCATTAAACACAGGTTTGACAGTAAAATTACAATTCTTCTTTATTTAGGAACCAATATCCCTGGATTTTGATCAAATTTTATGATTTTGCTGTTACATTGCGCCGATTCAGAAATGGCAATATCAGGAACGAAATTAAACCAATTACTATCAGCATTGAAGTCATAGTAGTATGCATCAGGAAAGCAAAAATTAATCCATCGCCCTTATCAATGCCGTAAATCCACAGTGCTTCTTTTGTCATAAAATGCCATGAGCCAATTCCTCCCGGTGATGGGGCAACCATACCAAAACTTGCCAAAACAAAAGTTGTAAGGCCGGCAAGTGGTGTAAGGTCCCTGGTAAAATCGAACGAGAAAAAAACCACATACATCATCAGATAATACATAATCCAGATAAAGAAAGAATGTCCTATAAAAGCCCATTTCTTTTTCATATTACGGACAGATATAAGACCTTCCTTAAAAAGGGCAAGGGTTTCATCAATTTTTTTAAATAATATTGTGTTTTTTAGTGTCCGCCTGTATACAATAATCATTGCAATAAAAATAACCAATCCACCCCACAGGACAGGTGAAGTAATCAAAGACCGTACATTATGTTCTATTTCAGGATTCCTGTGCAGAAATCCCAGGAATTGACCGAATTGGGTAAACAACACAAAAACAAAAAACAACAACAGCATTATCACATCTATGATCCTTTCGGTTACAACAGTACCGACCAATTTCGGAAATGATATTTTTTCATACCTCGACAAAACTCCACACCTTGAGATTTCTCCCATTCGGGGCAAAACCAGGTTCATTAAATATCCAATCATTACCGACAAAAATGTATTCAGGAGTCTTGGTTTGTGGCTTAAGGGTTCAATCATCAGGTTCCAGCGGATCGAACGGCTGATATGGCTTAAAAGTCCCAGGAATAATGATAGCCAGATCCAGGTATAATTTACATCATTTGTAAGAATTTCTTTTATTCTGGCAATATCCTGATCTTTATAAATTAACCAGAAGATGATTCCTCCCACGCTAAAAAAAGCAATAAACTTCAGGACATTTAATATTTTTTTCTTCAAACTAAAGTTTTTTATGATTAACCAAACCTTTTTTCCGATACCCAAAAAAAATTATTAATTTCAGCCCACGAAAAAAACCGGCTTAAACGGTTCAGGCAAAAATATAAATTTGTTTTATAAAGAAGTATAAAAAGAACAATAAGTTGTTGACTCAAATGAACGAATCGGAGTGTAATGAATCTTGTACGGGCCAAAAAGCATCTTGGTCAGCATTTTTTGAAAGATACCAATATTGCCCGAAAAATTGTTGACAGCCTGACAATTTCCAATACCAGGCAGGTACTGGAAATTGGCCCGGGGATGGGAATCCTCACCCGCTTTCTGGATGAAAAACCTGAAATCCAATTTAAATTAATTGAAATTGACTCTGAATCAGTCCGGTATTTAAACGATAATTATCCTCAACTGCAAAATAGTATCCTGGAAGCCGATTTCCTGAAAATGAACCTGGATAAGGTTTTTTCAGGTCCTTTTTCAATCATAGGTAATTTCCCATATAATATTTCTTCCCAGATATTTTTTAAGGTTTTGGAGAACAGGAATATAGTTATCCAGGTTGTAGGAATGGTTCAGAAAGAAGTGGCAGAACGCTTAAGCGCAGGTCATGGCTCAAAAACGTATGGAATTTTAAGTGTATTGCTTCAGGCATATTTTGATATTGAATATTTATTTACCGTAAATGAAACTGTTTTCGACCCTCCGCCCAAAGTTAAATCGGCAGTAATCAGGCTAAAAAGAAATAATATAAAAGAACTGGATTGCGACGAAAAACTTTTTTTTAGAGTTGTTAAAACAGCGTTTAACCAGAGGCGCAAAATGTTACGCAAATCATTAAAAAGTGCATTTGGGGAAATTACCGGCGAGTATTCGACTTTGCGTCCGGAGCAATTGGATATTAGTCAATTTATTTTATTAACCAGGCAGATTGAACTCCGTCTTAAAAATTTGTGATTATGCATTTCGAACTTACAAAAGAATTTGTCGATAGGTTGCAGCAACTGATCGAACAAAAATCGGAAAAAGAGATTCAGCAGTTATTGGATGATTTACATGCAGCTGATATTGCGGAAATCATGGATTCTTTAACGATGGAGGAGGCTAAAAGTATTTACCTTTTACTTGAAGGTGAGAAGGCTTCCGACGTCTTGCTTGAGATACCTGAACCCGAAAGGAAAAAGTTCCTGAGGGAACTTCCACCTGAAATTATTGCACGGCAGTTTATTGAATTTATGGATTCCGATGATGCAGTGGATATTGTACAGGATCTGGACGAAGATTTACAGCAGGAGGTTTTAAATGAGATTGCGGATATCGAACATGCCGGCGACATTGTCGACCTTTTGGAATACGACGAGGAATCGGCAGGGGGTATTATGGCCAAGGAACTGGTATCAGTAAATGAAAACTGGACGGTTGCTACATGCCTGAAAGAAATAAGCAACCAGGCTGAAAATGTTGATGAAATTTATTATGTATATGTTGTTGATGATACAGGGATACTTAAAGGAATTTTGTCATTAAAGAAGCTTATTCAGAATAACACAAATGCAAAAATATCAAATCTTTACAATGCTGATATTAAAAGTGTTACAACCGAAGCTCATCAGGAAGAAGTGGCACGTATTATCGACAAATATGACCTTGTTGCACTTCCAGTGGTTGATAGTATCGGAAGGTTAAAAGGACGGATTACAGTAGACGATGTAATTGATGTAATCAAGGAAGAGGCTGAAAAAGACTATCAGATGGTTTCCGGTATTACCGGTGATGTTGAAATGTCGGACAAAGTGTGGAGGCTAACACGCGCCCGGGTTCCCTGGTTAATGATTGGATTAATGGGGGGAATTGTTGGCTCTCAGATCCTGGGATTGTATACATCGGCATTAACACAATTTCGGGGAGTAGCACTTTTTATTCCGTTAATTGCTGCGATGGGAGGGAATGTTGGGGTGCAATCTTCTTCAATTGTAGTTCAAACCCTGGCTTCAGGTTCACGTAATATACAATCAACTTCCAAAAAAATATTAAAGGAAGTTTCAGTTGCTTTAATTACGGCATTAATTTTTTCTACCCTTATTTTTGCGTACAATTTTTTTGTTAATCATAATCTGGATCTAACTTATTCAGTGAGTGCTTCTTTGTTTATTGTTATAATTTTTGCTTCTCTTTTCGGGACAGTAGTGCCACTTGTATTAAACCGGTTTAAAATTGATCCTGCTGTTGCAACTGGGCCATTTATAACAACCTCGAACGATATCCTTGGGCTTTTTGTTTATATGCATATCAGCACGTTCTTTTATAATATTTTTTAACGTAGCATTTTTATGAGTACCAAAATCCTGATTGGAAGAAAAGACATAGCAGATTTTCCGGGGCTTGAATTATCGGGTCTTGAAGTTAAAATAGACAGTGGCGCTTATACTTCAAGCTTTCATTGCCATAATATTGAAATAATTGAAAAAAATAATGAAAAATATATTAAATGCAATTTTCTGGATCCTGAACACCCTCAATACCATGAAAAAGAATTTCTTTTTAAAGAATTTAAGCTCAGGAGGATAAAAAGCTCCAACGGTTTAACCGAAGAAAGGTTTTCAATAATTACAGAGATAAAAATTTTTAACAGGATTTTTCCTGTTGAATTAACTTTAACAGAACGGTCAGATATGAAGTACCCGGTTTTGCTTGGAAGGAAATTCCTTTCAAAAAAGTTTGTAATTGATACTTCAGTTCAAAACCTTTCAGCTAAAGGAAAATTAATAACATACTTAAAATAATGAAGATAGTTGTTTTATCACGAAATCCCGATCTGTATTCAACAAAAAGGCTTGTAGAGGCCGGAATTAAAAGGAAGCATGAAATGCTGGTTGTTGATCATTCAAAATGTGACCTTTTGATTCAAAAGAAAAATCCACAGGTAATATTCCGTGGCCATGAATTAAAAGATGTTAACGCAGTAATACCTCGTATCGGGGCTTCGATTACTTTTTACGGAACTGCTGTAGTCCGGCAGTTTGAAATGATGAAAGTATTTACAGCCATTGAATCGCAGGCTTTGGTCCGCTCACGCGATAAATTAAGGAGTTTACAGGTACTTGCCCGTGCCGGGCTGGGATTGCCGAAAACGGTTTTTACCAATTATTCAAGAAATGTAAAGGATATTATTAAAAGTGTTGGAGGAGCCCCGCTCGTGGTCAAACTTCTTGAAGGGACCCAGGGGTTGGGAGTTGTCCTTGCTGAAACCGACAGTGCTGCAGAATCGGTAATAGAAGCCTTTAATGGCCTAAAAGCCAGGGTGATTGTCCAGGATTTTATAGAAGAATCAAAGGGTACTGATATCCGGGCTTTTGTAGTTGATGGTGTTGTAGTTGGAGCAATGAAAAGGATTGCAAAAAAAGGTGAATTCCGCTCGAACCTTCACCGTGGAGGCATTGCCGAGGTTTACAAACTTTCGGAGGATGAAGAAAATGCCGCCTTAAAAGCTGCCCGGGTTATGGGTTTGGGTATTGCCGGTGTTGACATGTTGCAGTCGGAAAACGGGCCATTGATTCTGGAGGTTAATTCATCACCCGGATTGGAAGGTATTGAAAAAGCAACAAATGTTGATATTGCAAAAAGCATAATCAGGTATGTTGAGCGTCATGCTGAATAATGGCTATGAAAAAAAATGAACCGTTAAAGATTCTGGGGACAACTGTTCCAAAGGGAAAAAGAACCATTCTTAACCTCGATATTGCCCGGCTGTACACCCGGACAAAGGTAGAGATTCCGGTTATTATTGACAGAGCAAAAACAGACGGACCTGTTTTACTTTTAGTTGCCGGTATTCATGGAAATGAAACAAACGGAGTTGAAATAGTAAGGACTTTGTTGGCTGAAAAAATTACCAGGCCTGAAAAAGGTATGGTTATTTGTATTCCTACATTAAACATTTTTGGATTCCTGAACCAAACACGCGAATTCCCGGATGGAAAGGACCTTAACCGTATGTTTCCCGGCTCAAAAAAAGGTTCGCTGGCAAGCATTTTTGCATTTCAGGTAATGAACGAAATTCTGCCACACATCGATTACTGCGTCGATTTTCACACAGGGGGCGCCAACCGGTTTAATTCATCACAAATAAGGATTTCAGGAGGCGACGATCAGTTATTAAAATTAGCTGAGGTTTTTAATCCAAGGTTTATTCTGGAAGCAAAGCAACGTGAAAAATCTTTCCGGCAGGAAGCTGAAAAAATGGGGAAAAAAGTTTTATTGTTTGAAGGTGGAAAATCGATTGATATAAACAGCCGGATTACAAAAAGGGGAGTTGCAGGCGTTATGGGAATCATGCATTATTTGGGAATGCGTAATTATTCAGAAGAGCTTAAGAAATACAATTTTACTCCTTCGGCCACTTTAAAAAGTTCGTCGTGGATAAGAGCAAAACATGGAGGGCTGTTCCGGTTTACAATAAAAGATGGTGTAAAAGTCGGCAAAGGTGAAATAATTGGAAGCATTTCCGATCCGTATGGAAATTTTGAACACCGTGTGAAATCACCTGACGATGGTTATATTATCGGATTAAATCACTCACCGGTTGTTTACAGGGGTGAGGCATTATTTCATTTAGGCATTGTTTAAGCCTTTATACTGAGTTAATTGCTGCAACCGGGTCAAGCCGTGCTGCAGAAAGTGCCGGCATCAATCCGGCAATAAAACCAATTACACTAGAAATCATTAACCCTGTTACAATATTGCCAATTGTAAGTGATATCGTCATCGATGCAGCCTGGCTGAATATCTGGGTCCCGATAAAAATCAGCAGCAATCCGAAGATTCCACCGATTACTGATAAAATAATGGCTTCAAAAATAAATTCAAATAAAATAAAATACCGTTTGGCTCCTATTGATTTCTGAATGCCAATTATTTTTGTACGTTCTTTTACAGAAACAAACATAATGTTGGCAATTCCAAAACCACCAACCAGGATTGAAAATCCCCCTATAATCCATCCGGCCATATTAAATGCAGAAAAAAACTGGTCAAATTGATTTGAAATAATACTAACCTCATTTATAGCAAAATCGTTTTCTTCCATGGGTTTCAGTTTGCGTATCGAACGCATTATCCCGGTTAATTCTGCATTCAGTTTATCGCTGTCGACATTTCTTTTTGCCTTGATACAAATGGTTTGCCCGGCATCCCTGTTTCGGATATCAACCATGGTTAAAGCATTCTGCACTGAAATATGTACGCGCTTATCCATGCTGGTGCCAAAAAGGTCCTGCCCTTTTTCTTCATAAACACCTATGATCCTGAACTTCCTTCCCTGCAGTTTAATGGACCTTCCTACAGGATTTAACCCTTCAAAAATATCATCTGTAAGTTCACTTCCTAAAACAGCTACCGGTGCTCCCGAAGTCATTTCCGATTCGGTAAAATACCTCCCTCTTTCCATTTTTAAATCCCAGCAATCGAGCAGGGCATGGGTGGTAGCTAAAATTTCAGCGTTATCAACTTTTGTATTTTCATATTGTACAGTCCTTCCAAAACCAAAAAGAAATACTGCATGTTCGACATTTTTAGCCCGCCTTAAAAGCAAATCATTTTCTTCAACTTCCGGAGACGGCCTGTTCAGGTATTTCCAGTAAGGATATTCGGTTTCACCTTCGGGAGGCGTCCAGGGCCATTTTTGAATATAAACCATATTATCACCCAGCGAATCCAGGCTTTCCCTGATAAACTTTTCAAGTGAATCAATAACAGTAAAAACCGATATTATAGCAAAAATACCTATGGTAATCCCCAGCAACGAAAGGAATGTTCGTAGCCTGTTTACTTTCAGAGAATTAAAAGCAAAATTAAAACTTTCAATTATTAACCGGACTATAAGCAGCCTTTTCATTTAATCTTTCAGGTTTGTCGATTGTAAATATAACAAAGTCAATTGAAACCTTCATTTCCAGTTTCCACAAAGTGTAATAAATTATTTCTGACTAATTAGTGTTATTTTTTTATAATGATTACATTTTAATGACAGGAAAAGGCTAAAATATTTATATTTTCAGGAGGTTTTTCCTTTTTTATTGAAATAGAATGTAAATCAGGTGCATTTTGTTATCTTTGCAACCGAATTAAAAATTATAATAAATGGCTGGACTTAAAAAGATTACATCTGCTTTAATATCAGTTTTTCACAAAGAAAACCTGGATGAAATAATTAAAAAACTTGAAACACTTGGTATTAAAATTTATAGTACAGGCGGAACATTTAAATTTATTGAAAGTTTAGGAGTAGAAGTAAAAAGTGTTGAAAGTTTAACCGGTTATCCTTCCATTCTTGGAGGGCGCGTAAAAACCCTTCATCCAAAAGTTTTTGGAGGCATACTTGCCCGTCGTGAGAACGAAGGAGATGTAAGCCAACTTTCTGAATATGAAATTCCGGCCATTGACCTGGTAATTGTTGACCTTTATCCTTTTGAAGAAACAGTTGCCAGTGGAGCTTCAGAACAGGATATAATCGAAAAAATTGATATTGGTGGGATATCATTGATCAGGGCTTCAGCAAAAAATTTTAAAGACGTATTGATTGTTGCCTCTCAGGATAAATATTTGCCTTTATTTGATTTATTAAATGAAAAGAATGGTGAAACCTCTTTGGAAGACAGGAAGATTTTTGCAGCTCATGCATTTTCAGTTTCGTCAAATTATGATGCTGCTATTTTTAAATATTTCAATCCTGAAAATGAATCCCAGGAGAGGATTAGCCTGAATAACGGTTCGGTTTTACGTTATGGCGAAAATCCTCATCAACAGGCAACATTTTACAAATTCCGGAACAGTAAAACTGGTGCCAGCCTTTCAGACGCAAAAGTTATTCAGGGGAAAGCACTTTCGTATAATAATATGCTTGACGCAGATGCAGCCTGGAAATCGGCAAGTGATGCATTTCATTCCGTTTCTCACATAAAAAATAAAGTTGCGGTTTCAGTTATCAAACATTTAAATCCTTGCGGGCTGGCAGTCACCGACGATATAATGAAATCCCTGGAACTCGCATGGGCAGGTGACCCTGTTAGTGCATTTGGCGGGATAATTTGCTTTACCGATACTGTAACCGAAGAAGTTGCAGAATGGTTTTCCAAGAAGTTTATTGAAATAATAATTGCCCCGTCTTTTACCGAAGAGGCTCTTAAAGTTTTTAATAAGAAGAAAAATTTACGTTTACTTGAAATTCCTGTAAAACCTGAAATTACCGGTGAAAAATTATACCGTTCTGTAAGTGGTGGCATGTTGGTTCAGGATGAAGATGAAGGGCTTGAAAATGAATTTAAGAATGTTACAAAAATTCAGTTCGACAGCAATAAACTGAATTTAACAAAGTTTGGGTTAATAGCCTGTAAGCATTTGAAAAGTAATGCTATTGCATTGGTAACCGAAAACAACGATGGATCGTTCTGGTTAACCGGGGCAGGCATGGGGCAACCCAACAGGCTCGACAGCCTGAGATATCTGACTATTCCACGGTTTAACCTCAAGGAAGGTGTCAATATTGAAGAGTCGGTGCTGATATCAGATGCGTTTTTCCCATTCAGAGACAGTGTTGAAGCTGCCAACGAATATGGAATTAAATATATAGTTGAGCCGGGAGGCAGCATCCGCGATGATGAAGTAATTGAAGCATGCGATGAATATGGGATTGCTATGATTTTTACAGGAAAAAGGCATTTTAAACATTAATAAGAGATAAATTTGCCCTTCGGGGAATTAATATAATTCAGAAAGAAATTTTAGGATGGGATTGTTTTCTTTTCTTACTCAGGAGATTGCCATCGATTTAGGGACGGCAAATACCATTATCATTCATAATGATAAAATTGTAGTTGATGAGCCATCAATTGTAGCCATCGATTTAAAAACTGAAAAGTTGGTTGCAATTGGTGAAAAAGCAAGGCAGATGCAGGGAAAGACCCATGCTAATCTGAAAACGATAAGGCCTTTGCGCGATGGTGTTATTGCCGATTTTAATGCAGCAGAACAAATGATCAGGGGGATGATCAAAATGACAAACCCAAAGTCGAAACTGTTCTCACCTGCGTTAAAAATGGTAGTCTGTATCCCATCGGGGAGTACAGAAGTTGAAATACGTGCAGTTCGCGACTCATCGGAACATGCCGGTGGCCGAGAAGTTTATATGATTTATGAACCTCTGGCTGCTGCTATTGGTATTGGTTTGGATGTGGAAGCCCCTGAAGGTAATATGGTTGTTGATATTGGCGGGGGAACTACAGAAATTGCAGTTATTTCTCTCGGAGGGCTGGTTACCAATAAATCAATCAGAATTGCCGGTGACGACCTGACTGATGATATAATGGAATATATGCGTCATCAGCATAACATAAAAATTGGTGAAAAAACAGCTGAAGATATAAAAATCAATGTTGGATCGGCTCTGTCGCAGTTAAAAGACCCACCTCCGAATTATGTAGTGCAGGGACCTAATCAGATGACTGCCCTTCCGATCGAAGTCCCGGTTTCATATCAGGAAATTGCTCATTGCCTCGAAAAATCGATTTCAAAAATAGAAACAGCAATATTAAGTGCTCTGGAGCAAACCCCGCCGGAATTATATTCCGATATTGTTAACAAAGGAATTTGGCTTGCTGGTGGCGGAGCTTTACTTCGAGGCCTCGACCAACGGTTGACCGCAAAAATCGGAATTCAGTTTCATATTGCTGAAGATCCTTTAAGGGCTGTTGTAAGAGGTACCGGTATTGCCCTTAAAAACGTTGATAATTTCTCTTTCCTGATCCGGTAAATAGGGAAGGGACTAATGAATAATTAGCATGAGAAGCTTATTCAGGTTCCTTGCAAAGAATCATGTTTTATTACTTTTCCTTGTATTGGAAATTTTTTCGCTGGTTTTAATTTTTAATTATAATAATTTCCAAAGGGTTAGATATTTTAATACTTCAAACAGAATAACAGGATCAATATATAATTCATTTAACAGGGTTGTCAATTATTTTAAACTTTCTACAATAAATGAAGAACTGGCTGTTGAAAATTCGAGGCTGAAGTCAGAATTGGAGATAATGGGTCAGAATACAACATCAGTAATTTCCAATATTCATCCAAATGACTCCCTGGAAGGGAAATTCATTTACAGATCGGCATTGATCATTAATAATTCAGTAAATAAGCAATACAATTATTTTACTTTAAACAAGGGCAGCAATGACGGAATCAGGCCAGACCAGGGAATTATATCAGAAGAAGGAATTGTTGGAATTGTAAGCAATGTTTCGGAAAAATATTCTACAGGGATTTCATTGCTGAACAGGAGAATGCTTGTTTCCGGAAAATTAAAAAAGAATAATTTTTTCGGTTCAGTTTCCTGGGACGGTTTAAATTACAGGTATGTTATGCTTTCCGATATCCCTTCACATGCAGAAGTAGCTGTTGGCGATTCGGTTGTGACACGCGGTTCTTCAACTTATTTCCCTGAGGGTATCCTGATTGGAACAGTGGAATCTGTAGAAATTAAACAAGGTGAAAATTTTTATACCATTCAGGTTAAACTTGCTGTCGATTTTAAATCGATCACTTATGTTGAGGTTGTTGAAAATAGTGAAAAGGATGAGATTATTATGATTGAAAATTTGACTGAGGATGATCAGGATTTGGATTAAATACGGAATAATGTTTGTCAGCCTGGTACTGTTGCAGGTTCTTATCCTGAACTTTATCCAGTTCAGCGGATATATAAATCCATATATGTACGTTTTATTTATCCTTCTTTTGCCAATTTCAACTCCCCGGTATTTTGTTGTTATCCTTGGCTTTATTCTTGGGCTGGTTATTGATATTTTTTCCAATACTGTCGGGATGCATGCTTCAGCAACAACATTTATGGCATTTGCAAGGCCAATTGTAATTGAATTGATTTCATCGCGTGAAATGGATAAAAGTGATTACCCGGGGTTAAACCAATACGGTTTTCAATGGTTTTTATATTATTCTGCAATACTTGTATTCCTTCATCATATATTCTTTTTTTATGTAGAGGCTTTTACATTTGTGAACTTCATTCATACCTTTATAAGGAGTATTCTAAGTTCTGTTTTTTCAATTTTTATTATAGTTTTAAGCCAGTATTTGGTTTTCAGGGAATAAAATTAATTTAGGTGGATAAATTATCGCGGCGTAAATTTGTAATTATCGGTTTATTTATATTAGCCGGATTGATATTTATTATCAGGCTTTTCGATTTGCAGGTTTTAAGCCCGGTATATAAACAATCGGCAACCAATAATGTATTGCGTAAAGTCATTCAATATCCTTCCCGTGGTTTGATTTACGACCGGAATGGCGAACTTCTGGTTTACGATCAGGCAGCATACGATTTATTGGTGACCCCCCGTGAAGTAAGAAAGTTTGATACATTATTGCTATGCAACTTACTTGAAATAACTAAAAAAGATCTATTGGACCGACTGAAAGATGCGAGGGATTATTCACCATATAAACCTTCAATCATTGTAAAACAAATTACACCTGAAAGGTATGCTGTCCTGCAGGAACAATTACATAAATTTCATGGATTTTATACCCAGACCCGTACCCTAAGGGACTATCCCAAAAAAATGGCTTCACATGTTCTGGGGTATATTGGTGAAGTTTCAAATGAAATGATTGAAAAGGATCCTTATTACCAGATGGGTGACTATGCAGGAATAAGCGGGATTGAATACACATATGAAAAAGATCTGAGGGGTGAAAAAGGTGTCGAATATTTTCTGGTAGATGTACATAGCAGGATTAAAGGTAGTTATCGCGAAGGAAGAAATGATGTTGCAGCTAAAACGGGTAAAAATCTTATCTGCACGATAGATTCGGAATTGCAGGAGTATATCGAATTACTGATGCAGAATAAAAGGGGGGCAGTTGTTGCCCTAGAACCATCAACAGGTGAAGTGCTGGCAATGGTAAGTTCGCCGGGTTATGATCCGAACCTGTTGGTTGGCAGGCCAAGGGGACAGAATTTTCAGTTGTTGCAATCCGATTCGTTACAACCCTTGTTTAACCGTGCGATAACAGCTATTTACCCACCTGGTTCAACCTTTAAAATGGCACAGGCATTAATCGCCTTACAGGAAGGTGTAATAACTCCGGAAACAGAATTTCACTGCGATTATGGTTACCATATCGGTAATTATACAATGGCATGTCACCACAACCAGGATTTTAACCTAAATGGAGCAATTTCTCATTCCTGCAACGCATATTTTTCTTATGTTTTTAAGGGGATACTTGAAAAACCAGAATTTGGCAGCGTAAAAAACGGATACGATATCTGGCGTGAATACATCACCAGTTTTGGATTTGGAAGAAAACTGGGCACCGACTTTTACAACGAACAAAGCGGGAGTGTCCCAACCTCGGAATATTATGAGGACAATGTATTTAAAGGAACCCGGTGGAGAGTCCCTACAATAAATTCACTTGCAATTGGGCAAGGCGAACTGGAAATTACTCCGATACAAATGGCTAACTATGCTGCAGTACTGGCCAACAGAGGTTTTTATTATATTCCTCATATTATTAAAAATGTTGGAGACAGGGAGTTGGATGAAAGGTTTCGTGAAAAGAATTATGCTATAATTAATGAAGAACATTTTGAAAAAGTAATTAATGGAATGGAAAAAGTATTTGAAGAGGGCGGTACTGCATACTGGACCCGAATTAATGGAATTACCATGTGCGGGAAAACCGGCACAGCACAAAATCCGCATGGAAAAAATCATTCTGTTTTTGTAGTATTTGCACCTCGCGAAAATCCGAAGATCGCTATCTCAGCCTATGTTGAATTTGGCGGTGAGGGTTCTTCATATGCTGCACCTATATCAAGCCTGATTGTGGAAAAATACCTTACTGATACTATTTCGTACCGACGAAAATGGATTGAAGAAAGGATGTTAGATGTGGTTTTACTTGATCCGGGAACACCTGATTAAATAATGGCAAGAAGAAACAATATATGGGCAAACCTCGACTGGGTTACAATTTCATTATACCTTGTACTTGTTTTACTGGGGTGGATAAATATTTATGCAGCTGTTTATAATGAACAGTTCGAAAGTATTTTTGATATCAGCCAACGTTACGGCAAACAACTTATCTGGATTATAGCAGCCATAATAATTGCCTTTACAACAATTATACTCGAAGCGAAGTTTTATGTATTTTTTGCATATCCAATTTATATAATTTTTGTGTTTCTTTTGTTAATCGTACTAATAATTGGAACCGAAATTCATGGTGCCAAGTCCTGGTTTGTTATAGCCGGGTTTAATATTCAGCCTTCTGAGTTTACTAAATTTGCCACCGCCCTTGCATTAGCCAGGATTATCAGCTCACATAATTTTAAAATTCAAAAGTTAAAATCAATGTTGAGCATTGCTGCAATAATAGGTATACCTGCAGTTTTAATTTTCCTTCAAAACGATACAGGTTCGGCATTGGTCTATGTTGCCTTTATTCTTGTTCTTTATCGCGAAGGATTATCCGGGGTGTTTTTGTTTTTTGCCATACTTGCTGTAGTTTTATTTATTCTTTCTTTAATAATCAGCACTTTTACAATATTTATCATTTTAGCAGTTTTATCATTAATTATATTTTATTTTCTGAACCAACGAATAAAGGATTTTGGATTTGTCCTTATTTTTTTAATTGTTATAACATCTTCTTTCTGGGCACTTAAAATACTTTTTTTGCCTCAACTGAATTTTTCAGTTGCAATCATGATTGGTACAGCTTTCAGTACTATTCTATTGCTATTCTGGATTATTAGAAAAAGGTTAAAAAAATATCTGATACTGATATTTATTTTTCTGGGAGCTTTAACTTTTTCATTATCGGTTGATTACGTTTTTGAAAATATACTGGAACCGTACCAGCAAAATCGAATAAACGGGCTGCTCGGAATTGTATCAGATCCCTTAGGAGCTGATTATAATGTAAACCAGAGCAAAATTGCCATTGGCTCCGGTGGTTTTTCGGGGAAAGGTTTTTTAAACGGTACCCAGACAAAATTTAATTTTGTGCCTGAACAAAGTACCGATTTTATTTTCTGTACAGTTGGGGAGGAATGGGGTTTTATCGGAACCACAGTTGTTGTAATATTATTTCTGTTGCTTCTTGCAAGGTTACTTATTGTTGCAGAAAGGCAAAGATCAGTATTTTCAAGGGTTTATGGTTATTCTGTTGCTTCAATTTTGTTTCTTCATTTTATTATTAATATAGGAATGACAATTGGATTGATGCCTGTTATTGGAATACCATTACCATTTTTCAGTTACGGAGGCTCATCACTTTGGTCATTTACAATCCTTCTTTCCATTTTTTTAAGATTAGATGCAAGTCGGCTCGAATTATTGTATTAATAGTTTGATTTATAAAGTTTTATGTTGATTTTGACCTTGAGTTTTTTTTTCTTACATTTGTTTTGCTTTTTTGATAGTATAAAATTTCCTTTAGGAGGATTAATCTCCTTTTTTATACTGAAACAGACCTGAGGCATTTTCGTAAATGGTACATATTGCTTTATGCAATTTTATCTCAACGAATAAAACGGTTTATACAATTTGATTTCCGGTGATACGGAAAAGAGCTTGGTATCTTTAAGGATAAAGAACAGTTTTCAGGCGGGAAAGATTAAACATGTAAATCAGATAACAATGAAATACAAATCGTTTACCTTACATAATTTCAGGCAGATTCCTCAAATTGAAAAACTTTCGGAGGAGCAAAAATTTGCCATTGAAACAGTTGGGAATGTTCTGCCTTTCAGGGTGAGCAATTATGTTATCGATGAATTGATCGATTGGGATAATTTTGAAAACGATCCGTTTTTTATATTAACATTTCCGCAAAAAGGAATGCTCTCAGAGTATCGGTTTGAAAAGATCGCCGGACTCTTGAAAAACGGTGCTTCACATTCAGAACTCACCGGTGCAATTAATAAAATCAGATTGGATTTAAATCCAAATCCAGCAGGGCAGGAAAGGAATGTTCCCGTTTTTGAAGGGAAAAGGTTGAATGGTATTCAGCACAAATACCGTGAAACAATGTTGTTTTTCCCAACACAGGGGCAAACCTGCCATTCATACTGTACATTTTGTTTCCGCTGGCCGCAATTTGCACTGAACGATTTCAGGTTTGCGATGAAAGAAGCAGAACTGATGGTGCGGTATTTAAGATCGCAACCCGAAATAACCGACGTGCTTTTTACAGGAGGTGATCCTGCCGTAATGAAAACAAGATTTTTTGAACATTATTTTAATGCTTTGCTGGACGCCAACATCCCTCATTTAAAAAATATCAGGATTGGCACTAAAGCATTAACATATTGGCCATACCGTTTTACAAATGATGATGATGCCGATGATTTATTACGATTGTTTGAGAAGGTTAAGAAAAAGGGTGTTAACATAGCTTTAATGGCACATTTGAATCACCCTGGTGAATTAAAAACCAAAGCTGTTAAGAATGCAATTGACAGGTTATTGAATGCAGGTGTTCAAATCCGGTCACAATCGCCCTTATTAAAAAATATTAACAACAGTTCTTCTGTTTGGGCTGAAAACTGGAAATTACAATTAACCCTTGGTATAATACCTTATTATATGTTTATAGCCCGGAATACAGGAGCACAGAACTATTTTGCAGTAACTCTGGAACAGGCCTGGCGGATTTATAAAAATGCGTTTAAACAGGTAAGTGGTATCCACCGTACTGTGCGTGGTCCCAGTATGTCAACCAATCCGGGCAAAATCCAGGTTCTTGGTATATCAGAAATAATGGAAGAAAAAGTTTTTGTCCTGACTTTCCTTCAGGCAAGAAATCCGAACTGGGTTGGAAGGCCGTTTTATGCAGCTTATGATGAAGATGCTTTGTGGCTTGACGATTTATTACCGGCCTTTAATAAGGAGGAATTCTTTTTTGAGGAATCAACCCGAATTTTTAATTTTCAGAATTAGTAATTGCCAACATCCGGTTTTTTAATTTTAATCCCTGATTCTTTTTCAACATAATGAATTATTTCATCCATAAAATTATAAAAGAAGGCAAGAAGCAAATATTTTTTTTCTTTAACTGTTGCCAATGCAAAGTCCTGTTTTCCGGGCAGGCTGGTATAATGAGCCATCAGTTCAAGTGCTTTATATAAACCTTTTTCAGTGGCATATGATTCAAGCCTGCGGCTCTGTATTAAAAATGGGAGAAACCTTTTAACCCTCAGAGGAAGTACCCTAAAATTATTCAGGAAAATTGCATGCGAATTACGTGTAAAATCTCACAGTTTTTCATGTGAAAATTCATTCCATTTTAATGCAAGGAAATGATCGAAAGTAACATCAAGTACGATCCCTGCGTACCTGCCATAATCCTTTCTGAAAAACACAGCTGCTTCTTTTATTAAGGTATGGTTATCGGTGTAAAAATCTATCTTTCTGTGTAAAATGATTCCTTTTTGAATGTTTTCAGGATAATCAAGGTATTTCGAGCCTTTAATGTAATCTCCGATAAAATTCCCGAGCTTTACCTCTTCGTCATCACCAGACAAGTATAAATGAGCCAAAAAATTCATGCCGTAAATCTATAAATTTTCAAAAAATGTTCTAAACAATAAAAGCGCTGTCATCAATTGAGTTTAATTCTGTTTATCCCAAACTTGTCTCATATTGCCAATATTAGGAATGGTATTGTGGTGCAAAAAATAATTTGGTACTTTTACCGATCATAATATTATTTTGAATGGCAAACAAAGTTGTGGCATTTGGCGAGTTGGTATGGGATATCTTTGGTGAAGACAAGGTACTTGGTGGGGCTCCTGCTAATTTTGTTTTCCGTTTGAATACTTTTGGAGACAAGGGTATCCTGCTTTCCAGAGTTGGTATTGATGAGTTTGGGGAGGAAGCATTAAAGCGGATGGAAGAACTTGGAATTTCCAACGAAAATGTCCAGATTGATAATGTTTTTCCAACAGGCACTGTCGATGTCAAAGTTGATTCTGAAGGCAGGCCTGATTATCATATTAAAAAGGATGTTTCTTTTGACCATATCGAATTTACTACCGAAGCCTTAAGGCTGGTCCGTGATGCCGATTGCCTTTGCTTCGGGACGCTGGTACAACGTTATGGTATTTCAAAAAATACATTACGTGAACTGATTAAGGAAGCTCCCAAACCATTAAAATTCCTCGATATTAAACTACGGAAAGATTGTTATACAAAATCAATTATTGAGAGCAGCCTTGTTTTTGCTGACATATTAAGGTTGAAAGAAAATGAGTTATACAGCCTGAAAAATGAACTGGGTCTTTTTGAATATGAATCAAAAGCATTGGCAAATGAGTTGATCAATGAATACAAACTTGACCTTGTTTTGGTTACCAAAGGTAAAAATGGTGCTTTTGCACTTGATAAAAACAATAATTATTTTGAAGACCCGGGGTATTACATCGATTTAATTGACACGGTTGGTTCAGGAGTAGCTTTTTCTGCAGGATTTATGCACTATTACCTCTCAGGCAAGGGAATTGAAGATTCGTTAAAATTCGGCAATGCAGCCGGTGCTTTAACTGCTGCAACCCATGGGGCAACTAATAAAATTGATAAATCAAAAATACTTCATTTAATAAAAAACGGGAAAAGACGTTAATACTTTCCCTCAATTTCTTTTTTCTTTTAATCCTGAAATGCCCGTTTTATCTGATAACTCAAAAAAACAATACTTTTAAACATAGTATTTCCGGTAACAAAATCAAGCTGTTTTTGTTATAAAGGGAAAAACGGCTATGAAAAAGAATGTTAGAGAAATAACAACCGACCTGTTAGATGAATTATGGCAACAGTATCTCCGGAGGGTTTCATATGCGAGAGAATATTCAAGGTTGATACTGGAAAAAGGAGGAAATATTGTAAATGACCATATAGCTTTTCGTTCTTTAAATACCCATACCGGCGAACAACCTGAAGGTATCAGAGCATTTAAACATATCCTTGATTGCCTTGAATATGAGCCGGTTTCAAAATACCGGTTTCACCAAAAAAAACTGAATGCTGTCCATTTTGAACATCCCGATCCGATGTTCCCAAAAATATTTGTCAGCCAGCTTGAAGTTTCTGAATTGCCTGAATGGTCAAAAACTATGATCGATGATACAGTTATCGATACTCCTTACATTATTTCTGATAATGCCATTGAGTTATTGAATATCTTAAAAGAAAAAAAAGAACTTCCCGTAGAAGCAGCAGATATACTTGTTTATGAACTTGCCGGATACTTCCGTCGCCCATGGGGAATACCCCGGAAGGAAACAGTATTAAAGCTGAATGATGTATCACAATATGCTGCCTGGGTATTGTTGCACGGAAATGCTGTTAATCATTTTACCGCATTTATCAATTATCAGAATGTTCCTGATTGGCCTGACCTGGATTCTACATGTAAGGCTCTGGCTGAGGCCGGAATACCCATGAAAGATAGTATTGAAGGTGAAAAAGGCAGCATATTGCAACAATCCGCAACTCAGGCGGTAAAAGAGCAGGTTGTGGTTCTGGATGAAAATGGTGAACCCGATGAAATTGAATGGACCTATGCCTATTACGAACTTGCCGAAAGAGGATTTGTTAAAGAAAACGGAAAGAAAAAATTATTCTCTGGATTTCTTGGAGAACAGGCAACCCACTTGTTTGATATGACTCAAACCCGTGATAACTAATTGTTTTTTTAATAAATTTCAGGCACAAAAGTCATTTCTTCTATAGGTGGCCTCACATAACCTTTATGGTCTTCACGGGGAGGCAGTTCAATAGGCTCAGGAGTTAAATCTTCATATGGTATTACGGATAAAAGATGGTGAATACAGTTCAGCCGGGCACGTCTTTTATTATCGGCATCAACCATATACCAGGGGCTGAGTTTTGTATCGGTATAAGCAAACATTTCATCCTTTGCCTTCGAATATTCAAGGTACAATTCACGTGACTTTAAATCCATAGGGCTTAGTTTCCATCGTTTTGTAGGATCATTGATCCGGGCCTGAAAACGTTGTTCCTGTACTTTATCGCTTACCGAGAACCAGTATTTTATCAGAATAATTCCCGATCTGATCAGCATCCTTTCAAAATTGGGGCATGAACGAAGAAATTCCCAGTAATCTTCGTTTGTGCAAAAACCCATTACTTTTTCAACACCTGCCCGGTTATACCAGCTTCGGTCGAATAAAACCATTTCGCCTGCAGCTGGTAAGTGAGGTACGTAACGCTGAAAATACCACTGCGTTTTTTCCCTTTCTGTTGGTGTTCCAAGGGCCACAACCCTGCAAATTCTGGGATTGAGCGTTTGAATAATCCTTTTTATGGTTCCACCTTTCCCGGCAGCATCACGCCCCTCAAAAATAACAACAACCTTAAGCCCCTTCAGTTTTATCCACTCCTGAAGTTTTACCAATTCGATCTGAAGTTTATTCAATTCCAGTTCATAAAATTTATTTGAAATTTTTTTCGGTGTTTCATTTTGATTTTCCATAGAAAGCCCTCCCAATCATTACAGAATATTTCTCTAATTTAGTAAAATTCATTTATTAAATGGATTATTTAAAAACAGAAAATAATTCAGGAATTTAGAATCAAATATGCTCCAAAAACAGAATCGGTTTGTAAATCAGTCAGTGGATAAAAGCCAGAACGGATTTTATTATTTTGGATAATAACCGGAAAATCTTTTTGCATTTTTTCTGAAAAATATTGAAACGAATTTCCCCGGTCGTAGTAAATCCGGAACATTCCTTTTAGCCCTTCAGCAATAACATTTCTAAGGATTAAAGAAAGAAGTCCCATGTTGTATCGCAGGTTAATTTCAAGGCAGGGATTTATTTTTAATTCACCATTTTCGTCAGAATAAATTAAAGTGTCAACACCAAAAAAGCCTTCGTATTTTTCAGCATAGCCCTGGTTTTTAAGAACTTTTATTAATAAGGTCTTTATTGGTTGAATTGTTTTGATAAAATCATTAAGTTGTTCGTTAATTCCTTCAGGTAATCCATTCAGGTAGTTTCCCCGGTATTGCCCCTTTTCGTCGGTTTCAAAAAAGCTGTCCCCTAAATATTCAATATTTCCCATTTTGCTTTTAAACTGAAATGCCAGGTTCAGGATTTTTTTCAACAAAGGCTCAACTATTACAAATCCCTGTTCATCAATCATTCCTTTGATCCGGTTTTTAATTGAAGGATGAATGGGATTTTGTGTAACCGGCTGCAATCCTCGCCCTGAAGTACTCCAGGGTGCTTTTACCATAATTTTTCCCCAACGGTTAATTGCGGTTTCTATATCTTCAACAGAATGGCATTCAATTCCGATTTTTTCTTTTGGTAAAAGAAAACTGTATTTCAGATCGTCTGTTATTTGCCTTAATATTTTTATTGCCTGGTTCTTGCCTGAAAGTTTTTTGTATTCTTCATTCCAGGGTGAATGAATACCTTTGTTAAATTCATTGGAACAACTGTTTTTTAACGGATACAGAAAATGATGTGTCGCAGGACTCCATCCCCAGGGAAGCAACTTGTCCAGATTTTCATTTCGAAGGAATTCTTCCGAAAAAGCTTCTTTATAAGTAACAAATCTTCTGTCTTTAAATCCTAAATCTTCAAGTAAATGAATGTATTCCACTGAGGGCTTTTTGCCAACCAGTATAATATCT
>JAFGGF010000177.1 GCA_016930735.1 Prolixibacteraceae bacterium | reverse complement strand
GGATTTGATGAATGGAGGAATTCATTTGAGTATTACCAGAACAATCCCGGGAAAGCATACTTACGATCCGACCTGTATAAATTCGGAGGAAGCGTACTTGTGGTAAAAGGAAATGTCAGGGCGGGAATTTCAGGCTATTACGGCTTCCAGCTAAAAAAAGATGATAAAATAATTTCTTCAAAATCTCCCTACAAAATTGTGGTTCATTTTTCGACACGGGCAAGCCGGAAAAGCAACGGGATTTTATCGCGTTCAAAAATCATTAACCCGCAATTTGTTCTTTATCTTGAAAATGGTTTGTTCCAGACAAAAAGTGAATTAAAAGTTACCGGGAAAAAATTCCTTTATTCGGTTTTCCTGTTAAATAACCTGAGCGACAACATCCACAATGTAGGAGGATCCGCCGGCTTTAACAACCAATCGTTTCAGTTTGTTTTTTCTGCAGGCCTTGGATCAACAACCAACCTTGACCGGCTCACTTTTAACTCATCCCTTTCGATGATAATTAAACTACCCAAAGAAAATATCAAAAGGTTGTTCCCGTTTAAACCGCTGGATTAAGATTTATTTCTGTTTTCGCAGGAATAAGATATTTTCTGATCTTTGTACTTCTTTAAGTGAAGTCCTGCCAATAATAAATTTTACCGGTTCGAAAAGTATTTCATAAACTGCGAACGCTCGTACATCATCGGATACTGGATGTTTTTGTAAGAAAGCCGCCCGCGGAAATCGTCGAGATTTTTAAAATTCCATTTTTTCATAAACTCCTCAATTCCTCCCAGAATCCGGGCAATTACACCAGTGCCGTTTTTATAGACTGTGGAACAAAGCTGGGTAACCTGAGCACCGGCAAGCAATTGTTTTACAACAGCATCGGCATCGTGGATGCCTGTTGAAGCAGCAATATCCAATCCTGCAACTTCCGACGAAACCAACCCGGTCCAGCGGAGCGAACGCCGCAGGTCAGACGGAGAACTTAATATTTCGGAAGAAACCAGTTCCAGTTTTTCGAGGTTAATATCAGGTTCATAAAAGCGGTTAAACATTACAACTCCTTTTGCACCGGCAGCTTTCAGCTTTTCTGCCATCGCCACAACATTCGAAAAATAAACCCCAATTTTTACCGATACCGGGATTGAAACCTGTTTTTTAACTCCGTTCAGGATATCGAGGTAAAGTTGTTCAACCTGCCCCGGTTTTTGATACCGGTCGGTGGGCACATAAAAAACATTCAGTTCCAGCGCATCTGCCCCAGCTTCCTCAAAATCTTTGGCAAAGGTCAGCCACTCATCCGATGAAACACAGTTGATGCTTGCAATTACAGGAATATTTACATTTTCCTTTACTTTTTTGAGTAATTCGAGATGAGTTGTAACCGAATTATCGCGTATATAATTTTTAATGTAATCGGCAGCTTCGGGATAGTCTCTGTTTTGCTGATCCTTTTCCAGCAGGTAGCCAACTTCATTATTGATCTGTTCTTCAAAAATTGATTTTAAAACCACCGCACCGGCACCCGCATTTTCCAGTTCTTTTATTTTTTCAACCGAGCCGGTAAGCCCAGAGCTTGCTATTACCAAAGGATTTTTAAGTTTTAATCCGAGATAAGTCGTTTCCAGATTTGCCATTATAAAAGTTTTAGTTATTTCAGCTTTATAGTTTCTTTTATTGTTAACAGGTTCTCAAGTTATCATGTTGTCTGGTTGGTTTTAAATTATCATTCACATTCAATATCTAACATCAATCATCCAATTAATTCCATGCGCCAAAAATACTACTTCCGATACGCACCATTGTACTCCCCTGCTCTATTGCCACCTGCCAGTCGTCCGACATTCCCATCGAAATTTCAATGAACCCGGGAGAGCCTGCAAAATAATTACTTTTCAGCACATCAAAAATATTTTTTAACATACCAAACTCCTGTTTTTGCTGATTTATATCATCTGTAAAGGTAGCCATTCCCATCACACCTGCAAGTCGGATATTTTTCATTTGCCTGTATTCCTCCGATTCCAGCAATTGTTTTGCTTCTTCCAAATCCATCCCGAATTTTGTCGATTCTGTGGCAATATGAAACTGCATCAGGCAGGGAATAATCCGATTGTTTTTTTCTGCCTCTTTATTAATATTCATTAAAAGTTTTAACGAATCGACCGCATGAATCAATGTAACAAAAGGAGCAATAAATCTAACTTTATTGGTTTGTAAATGCCCGATAAAATGCCATTGAATATCTTTTGGAAGCTTTTCGTATTTGGCTGTCATATCCTGAACCTTGTTTTCCCCAAAAATCCGGTGCCCTGTATTGTATGCTTCCATAATAATTTCAACAGGTTTGGTTTTTGAAACAGCAACCAGTTTTACATTTTCAGGGAGCCGGTTTTTTAATTTGAGCAAATTCTTCCCAACGTCCATTTTTATCCGATTTGACGTAAAAATAATAAAATTATCCGGGGTAAATTGTAAAACATCCGCTTTCATAAAAAGGTTCTATCTTTGACGCAATGAATAAAAAGAACCGGGACATTATTGCTCAAATGAACTTACTCGGAAAACAAAAACAGCCTTTTGTTTTCCTGATCGATTTTGAACAAAAAAGTCCGTTGATTTTTTATCCTGATGATACGGATAAATTACTCTGGCAAACACCATTTTCCGGAAATTTCGCTAAAAAAAAGAAACTTCCGGTCGGTAAATGGGAAATTGAACCTGCTTCATTTAAAGAATATAAAAAAGGCTTTGACCTGATCCAGGAACACATTCATTTTGGTGATTCCTTTCTCTTAAATTACACAAAACCTACCCTTGTAAATACCGAACTTTCACTGGAAGAAATTTTTTATTCGGGAAAGGCTTTATATAAAATATTTCTGAAAGATCAGTTTGTTTGTTTTTCACCTGAGATTTTTATCCGGATAAAAAAAGGCAGGATTTCCTCCTACCCGATGAAAGGTACCATTGATGCTGAAATTCCCAATGCAAGGGTGGTCCTGAAAAACGATAAAAAAGAGCTGGCCGAGCACAATACCATTGTTGATTTGATACGCAACGACTTGAGCATGGTAGCCGATGATGTTAGGGTTGACAAATTCCGCTATATCGATGAAATAAAAACCAACCGGGGCAGGTTGTTACAAATGAGTTCCCAAATTACCGGAAAATTACCGGCTGATTATTTGGAAAATATCGGGGACATTATTTTCTGCCTTTTACCAGCCGGATCAATTAGTGGGGCGCCAAAACCCAAAACAGTTGAAATTATTCAAAAGGCAGAAGGCTATAAAAGAGGTTTTTACACCGGAATTTTTGGTTACTTCGACGGGCAGAATCTTGACAGTTGTGTCCTAATCCGTTATATTGAAAAACAAAATAATCAACTTGTTTATAAAAGCGGTGGTGGAATTACTTACCTCAGCAATTGTAAAACCGAATATGAAGAAATGATAAATAAGGTATATGTCCCCTTTGCTTGAAACCATAAAATTAAAGGATGGAAAACTGTATAATCTGGCTTTCCATAACAGGCGTTTTAATGAAGCCCGGAAAAATTATTTCGGAATCGAAAATTGGAAAAACCTTGAAAAGTTTATTTCAATACCGCCTGATAAAATAAAAGGATTGTTCAGATGCAGGATCACTTATTCACCGGAAATCGAAAAAATTGAATTTATCCTTCACCTGAACAGGGAAGTAAGATCCTTAAAACTTATCGAGGATAGTCTCATCGATTACCGTTTTAAATATGCCGACCGTAATCGTTTGCAAAAGTTGTTTGATTTGCGGGAAAACTGTGACGACATACTTATTGTTAAAAACGGCTGTATTACAGATAGTTTTACAGCTAATCCGGTTTTCTTTGACGGAGAAAAATGGTGGACACCTGATACTCCCTTACTCCCAGGCACGCAAAGGGCAAGATACCTTGAAGAAGGAAAAATTTCGGAATGCCGTATCACCACTTCCGACTTAAACAAATTTCAAAAAGCAGGATTGATCAATGCCCTTTGGGATTTGGAGGACATGCCGGCAATAGAAATAAATAATATCCTGTATTAAGTTTTTATAATAATTTCCGAATCCCATTTACAATTGCAATTTCTGCACCAGCTTCAGGTTCAGATGACTTGTTCAGGATTTCAGTATATTTCTCCTTTTCAAAATTACTTACCTCTTTTCCCTCCTTTTGATTTTCAAGCAAAATTAATCCGACAACTGCTGCATTCTTTAACTTTTCAGAAAGTATTTCAAGGGCTCCGGTTTTGTTACTGTTTCTAATCAATTCTTTAATTAAATCGTGATTTGAGATCCAGCCTTTCAGAATATTTTTTAATTCCTGATAATTATTCACCCTGAGCGAATCAGTGAGAAACTGTTCGACAAGATCATTAAATTCAAGCGCTTCAAAACTTTCGGGCATGGCAGCATCAGCCAATCCGTTTAACGGAGTATTTACAGTCAGCAATTTGTACGATCCCAAACGGTTATAATATTTTACTTCTTCCAAAACGTCAACCAGTACTTTAACAGCTTTTTCATTACCATCACCTGCAATTTCACCGATAAGTTCAGCCTGATTTTTATAATAGGCTGCACCTCTGTTAACAAGGTATTGATCCATAACCTTCAGTCTCCGATACATATTTTCCGGATTCTTCGTCAGGCTGGCGGGTGACCAGAGTTTTTCAGCAATGGCAGCAGTCCGTGGCCAAATCCTCGATTCAATATTCTGTGCTGTAGCTACTTCTGTCCACATACAAGCCTCACCTCCAAGGATATGTTTTTTATTTAAATCAGTCAATGGTTCCGTTTTTTCAACCTTTGGAGGGAATGTTCCTGGAATATTATTTCCTCCTGTTTTTTCACCTTTCAAATCCATTTTCATAATACCCAATCCGAAGGTGCCATTAAACTTTTCATTTTCAATAAACGCCTTGCAGGTTAATTCTCCGTAATCTGAATTAACTTTAAATATCAATTCATTATTTTCGAATGTGGCATGTTTAAAGCCCATCATCATCTCCATAATATTCATAAAACCTCTCAGGGTTGCACCTTCGCCATAAAGGGTTAATTCAACCGGAACAGGGCTGTCGCCGAAGTCCAGCTCAAGGCTGTAGGTTTCCCAGTTCAATGAATCAGGTTCAATGGTTATTGCATTGGGTAGTATCTCCGGATCCACATTATAATGATTTGCAGCCGGCAACTTATGGTCGAGGTACCAACCTGCTGATAAAATGGCATTGCCACCGTTCTGAACAGCCTGCCAGAGTGATTTCCGGCTTCTCCACGATTGAACTACGATTGAAGAATCCAGGTCGGGGTGAAGAATTTCATCCCATCCTGCCATTTTTTTTCCATGTTTTTCGAGGATATTCTGAAGCCGTTTATTAAAATAGGCCTGAAGCCCATGCACATCTGTAATACCTTTTTCTTTCATAAAATTCTGAATTTCAGAATTGCGTTCCCAGTCGTGCGGATTCACTTCATCACCACCAATATGTATATATTCATCGGGGAATAAACCGGCCATTTCTCCAAAAAACTGATCAAGGAAATTGTAAACTTCTTCACGTGTCGGATCCATTACCGGATTCAGGACACCAAAAACTGTATCACATTGGTATGGCCCGGGAGCACTTGCAAGTTCAGGGTAACCAACAAACCAACTTGTTGAATGGCCCGGCAGGTCAAATTCAGGGACAATCCGTATTCCTCTGTTTTTTGCATATTGAATAACTTCTTTTACCTCCTCCTGAGAATAAAAATTCCCATCAGATCCCATCTGATGAAGTTTCGGAAACACCTTCGATTCAATTCTGAATGCCTGATATTCGGTTAAATGCCAGTGAAAAACATTCAGTTTTACAGCTGCCATGCCATCAATGATCCGTAAAATTACATCTTTGGGAATCCAATGCCGGCATACATCAACCATTAATCCACGCCATGGGTACCTGGGATTGTCGTTAATTTTGCAGAAAGGAATAATCACCGATCCGCTTTCAACCTTTGCCATTTGGGCAAGGGTTTCCAATCCCCAAAGTGCACCGTATTCAGTTTCCGCTGTTATTTTAATCCTGCTTTTCCCAACTTCCAGTGAATAACTTTCATCCTCCATTGGTTTTCTGTTACCCTCTGTAGGATTAATAACTTTTAGTACAATTTCCTTTCCTTCACTACCTGTATTCCAGCCATCTGAAATCCGTTTGACAGATTCTTTAACAAGAGAACCACAATTCTCATTCAACCGAAATATAACTTGTTCAGCTTTAAAAAAACCATCCATTAATTTCATTTTCGATGGAAGAGGCATTAATGTTGTTAAATTGAGGTCTCTTTCAGAAATTAATGGCGGTTTATAAATAAAAACAAAAAAATAAACAGCACCTATAATAATCAGGCTCAAAATAATCCCGAGCACCCAGAAAAGAATCTTTTTAATCATTGTTAAAACCAGTTTGTTTCATGTAAAATTATAAAAAAAGAACTGTCCTTTGGATAAAGACAGTTCTTTTTAAAGTAATTACTAAGTGTTTAATTATCAATACTCGCTTCAAACATTTGCTCAAGTTTTTCAAGCCTTTGAAGAATTTGTTCATTCTGAATTTGTAAAGCATCTATTTCAACCTGTTTTTCATTAACCAGTTTATTTAACTCCTGAACAGCAGCTGTAAGCACAGGTATGATAGAAACATAATCTACTGTCAGGTATTCAATACTTTCTGAATCTTTTTCATCAGATGAAATATGAATTGCTGAATGTACCAGTTCCGGTAGTACTTCCTGAACTTCCTGGGCAATAAATCCCATTTGCCTGTTTTGAGGAAGGTTCATTTCAGGGAATTCATCAACTCTGTAATCGAAATATTTTGGTTGTAACTGAATAACTTTTTCCAGGGCATTGGTGACAGGATTAAAATTCTTTTTCAGCTTTTTATCCGATGACTGGCTCCAGGTCCCTGTATAAACGCCATTGCCTGAACAGTAAATACCATAATTATTTGTTCCCCCAGTAGCTTCTCCAAATACCCCATAATTGGTACCGCTCCCGGTGGCCTGCCCTCTTAAACCATATTTATTTCCACTTCCTCCGTTGGCTCTTCCATAAACCCCGATATATGAGGAACCTCCTGACGGTTGAACAATTCCCAATACACCGGTATAGCCACCTTTAAAATACCCACCGTAGCCATAATAATCGGAATTTGAACATTGTCCATAAACGCCATATTGGTCGGAGGAGGAAATTGTATTTCTGAAATAACCTACACCTCCCGATGAAGAACTTCCCTGAACATGTAAAAGGTATTCCGGAGAAGTTGTTCCGATACCAACCCTTCCTGTACGTCCGATATTACTGGTTTGATCTTCCCCGTTGACATTCCATGCATCGCCATCTGCTCCTCCTGAAATTGGTAAAGTAACTGTGTTTCCGCCGGAGATTGAAAGGTTATTCCCTGAAATTGAAAGAGTTTGGTCATCGGTTAAATCTCCGTTAACATCCAATGGGCTTGCAAAAGTCCCGTTTCCGGTTAAAGATGAATATGAATAAATAACCTGATTGCCCCAGTTATCACCTGCCGCAGCAGGCAAGTCCTGCCAGGAAGCATTACCTTCGGCATCGGAAGTAAGAACTTTTCCTTCTCCCTGATTACCATCATGTATTTTCATTGCGTAATTCTTACCGGCAACATAAACATTGTATAATGAAGTTGTATTATTAAAGTATCCTCCCCAATTGGGTGAACTGCCAATTGCGCCAATTCCATTCGAACTTAATGACACAAACCTCCCACCTATTCCATTTCCAGAAGAATTAGATGATTCTCCATATACTCCTACACCATCAGCTTGTGACTCAATTCCACTAATTGCAAAACCATCATAGCCACCTCCGCCAACGCTTAACCTTGAAAAGGGAAAATTTGTACCAATTCCTACTTTACCATTGCGGGTTACATAACTATCTTTATCTTCTCCATCCACACCCCATGCGTCGCCATCGCTTGAACCTGCCGGTGTTTGCCACGAGGCATTTCCATTTCCATCTGAGGTTAAGACTTTCCCTGCTCCCTGGTTTCCATCCTCAATTCTAAGAGCATATGTACTACCTCCCAGAAATACTTTATTTACAGAATTTGAATTATTCGAAAACAATCCTCCCCAGTTAGGTGATTCAGCAGCAAGGCCAAATCCTGAATTGCTGGCAGAACTGAATTTACCACCATAATTAATGCCTGAAGTGGCCGATTCTTCTCCATATACTCCTATTCCATCGTTACTATATGAAAGTCCATTAACTCCATACAAATTGCCTTCTCCAAATACTCCTTTCCCATGTTCACTCTGGGATGAGAAATATCCACCTATCGCATAACCGGTATTACTGTTTGCCTTACCAAATACCCCTGTTCCAGCATCTCCATAAGTAACAAAATAACCCCCCTTTCCAGAACCTGTACCGGATTGACTTGCGCCATAAACTGCATTCTCTCCATATTGACCGGTTACTCCGCTAATGACAGAATTTAAATCACCTCCTCCTCCAACACTTAATTTTGATTGCGGATTAGAAGTTCCAATACCTACACTACCTGTCCGGGTTATTACTCCAGCCTGGTCTTCACCAGTAACACCCCAGGCATCTCCATCAGATGATCCCGAAGGAGTTTGCCAGGATGCCCTTCCTATGGCATCTGAAGTTAGGACCTTGCCTGCTCCTTCCGTTCCATCTTCAATCATGACCGTACCAACTATATCAAGTGCTTCAACAGGATTGATTGTATTAATTCCAATTTTTCCATCATTTTTGATAGTTACAACCCTGTTATTGTTTGTACCAAAGAATAAATCAGAGTTTTCCTGATTCATCATATAAGCCCCAAAATTTACACCAATGGCTAAACCATCCAAATCAGTAGTACCTGAAAAATTATCCTGAAACGACATTCGTGGAATTACCGGATCATATATAACCAATGGGGCAACCGGATTGGTTAATCCTATCCCAACATTCCCTTCATTATAATAAATATTTGAACCTGTTGTATTCCACTGACTACCAGAAGCCGGTAAAATTTGCCAGGAAGCATTTCCAAGGCCATCGGATGTTAAAACCTTTCCTGTTCCCTGAGTACCATCCGAAATCCTGACTGTTCCGACAACATGTAGCTTTTCTTCCGGTGAATTTGTATTTATACCAACATTACCTGATACATCTATCTTGACTCTTTGATTATTTCCATTGGTGAAAAATCCTAATCCGCCATTATCAGAATATAAATTCATATTATCGCCTGCATTCCAAAGTATACCTTTTCGATTACTATCCTGATAAAAACCGATCATATTACTAGATGCGGTGCTTTCAAACCTGGCAATTTCAGAATCCTGGGTAAAAATATGTAAAGGTGAAAGCGGATTAGAAACTCCAATGCCAACATTCCCTGTCCTTGAAACTGCGCTTGCCTTATCTTCGCCTGCAACGCCCCAGGCATCGCCATCGCTCGGTGAAACTGGTAAGGTTACGGTATTGCCATCTGAAATGGTTAAATCGTTTCCCAAAATTGAAAGTGTCTGGTCATCCGTAAGGTCACCATTAACACTTAACGGATCGGCTGACGTTCCTCCTCCGGTAAGTGTTGCATCAGTAACAACGGTCTGAGTCCCCCAGTTATCGCCACCATCGCCCGCAGAAGGTAAAGAAACAGTTCCACCTCCATTTGACAATGTTAATTGTGTACCACTTATACTTATTGATTGTAATTCATTGGTAGCATCAGCATCGGCATCATCTACATCAATATCCGAAGGTTTCCATTGTGTGCCATCCCAGCCAAGCACCTGATTTATATTAGCAGATTGTTGTGCCAGTTTTAATGGATTTGCCAAAGTCCCGTCTCCTTCTAAAGTGGCATCGGTATGAGCCGTTTGTGTTCCCCAATCATCGCCTGAAGGCATTGGTAAGGCTATGGTATTTCCTTCAGAAATGGTTAAATTATTCCCAGAAATTGAAAGAGTTTGGTCATCAGATAAATCACCTATCACTCCTAAAGGATTTGCTGAAGTCCCCTCTCCTGTTAATGTTCCATCTGTTACAACCTTTTGAGTTCCCCAATCATCACCCGGAGGTTCGGGTAGGCTAACTGTATTCCCCTCAGAAATTGTTAGTTCATTCCCGGAAATTGAAAGAGTTTGGTCATCTGTTAAATCACCATTTACACTTAATGGATCTGCCGAAGTCCCTTCTCCTGTAAGTGTTGCATCGGCAATAACTGTTTGAGTCCCCCAATT
>JAFGGF010000176.1 GCA_016930735.1 Prolixibacteraceae bacterium | reverse complement strand
TTTACCGGAATTGCAATAATAATATACCTGAACCAGACACCGCTTCAACCCCGTGAGCGGGATTATGCCTATGCTGGATCGTTTTATGCATTTGCAATCTGGATCGGGCTGGCTGTCCCGGCTTTCTTTTCAGCGATAAAAAAACTTACACAAAACAAGTTTGTTGCCGGTGCCATTGTTGTCATTTCAATTTTGCTGGTACCGGGAATTCTGGCATCTGAAAACTGGGATGACCACAACCGTTCAAAAAGATACATGGCTCGTGATATGGCCCGGAATTACCTTGAATCGTGTGCTCCGAATGCCATCCTGTTTACTTATGGTGATAACGATACATTCCCGCTATGGTATGTTCAGGAAGTGGAAGGAGTACGCCCTGATATCAGGATTGTAAACCTCAGTTACCTTGGAATGGACTGGTATGTAAATCAGCAGACCTTTGCACAGAACGATGCCGCACCGATGCCATTTTCATTTACACACGATAAATATTACCAGGGAATCAGGGATGCAGTACTTATAAATGACAGAGGAGTTGGACGGGTTGACCTGGCTGAAGCTATGGAAATTGTTGGTAGTGATGATGTAAGGACAAAAGTCCGCGTGTCAAACGGAAACATGATGGACTATTTTCCTTCAAAAGATTTTTATGTTACAGTTGATAAAAACAAAGTACTTTCAAATGGTACCGTAAAACCTGAAGACGCAAACTTAATTGCCGACAGGCTTGAATTCTCGGTTAATAAATCATACCTGGTTCAAAGCGAATGGGTTATTCTGAATATGATAGCTGCAAACAACTGGGATAGGCCCGTTTATTTTGACCACAGTTTAATATTTACCGGAAATATTTTTGTGAGCGACTGGCTTCAGTTTGAAGGATTTGCATACAGGTTGGTTCCAATCATGACACAAAGTCAGAATGTATTTAAAGGAAGGATCGATTCAGATATTTTGTATGACCATGTGATGAATAAATTTACCTGGGGCGGATTCGATAATCCGGATGTTTATCTTGATGATTATAACCAGAAATCCATAAAAATTACTCAAACGAGGTATATGTTTGCAAGGCTGGCTGAACAATTGATTAAAGAAAATAAACAAGATTCTGCAATTGCCGTTTTAGACAGGATGTTTGAGTTGTTCCCTGATGAAAGGATGTACCTGACATTCGATTCTTTTCCTGCAATTCAACAATACTATGCAGCCGGAGCGTTTGATAAGGCAAATACATTCAGCCTGAAAATTGCAGAAAACTGTTTTGCCGAACTGGAATATTATTTATCTCTGCCTGATTATATGAGTAGCGCCATCAGCCAGGATCAGAACCAACTGATCTCCATGCTGAGAAACCTTGTTTACATTACCAGGCATTATAACCAGACTGAAGTTAACGAGGAAATTGATACCCGGGTTCAGGATTTAATTAAACGGCTTTCAGGGGAAAAAGGCAGTTAACGAACCTGCTTCCGTAGTTTTTTTAACAAACGTGTCCCCCTTGAAATTATCCCTGCTGTTGAACGGTATTCAATTTCCTGTTCTATTACATGAATAAGTTCAGGTTTTAAATCCTTTTCTTTTTCAGAAATATTGAATAATATCTGCATGGCATGTACCCTGACAGCAGGAGGTTCAGCCGATGACAGGGCATTTAAGCAATAATCAACCAAAAAACCATAGTGCTTTTCAGGAATTTCAATCAAACTCAATTGTTTTAAAAAATGACGCTTTTTTGATAGGTCTGTATTGGTTTTTAATTTCTGGATTATTTGTTCTTTATAAGGAAGAATTAATTCAGGATGGTTCTCATGGATTTTATCAACCATCCAGGCCGCCCTCCAACTGTTTTTCTCTTTGCTGTTCAGAGCTAAATCCATCAAAAAATCATAATGTTCAGGGTGGTTCCCAATTTCCTGAATCAGAATGGCAACATTTTCCCAAGATTCCATTAATGAAAGAATTTCTTCCTTTTTCATGCCTTCAAAGATAACCGGTTTTGTATTTTTAATGCGATGATCGAAGTTGTTTGTGCAATAATTGTAAAAGGGAATAAAATACTGGCAACTCAGCTTGGCAGCAATTCGCAACATCCTTATAAATGGGAATTCCCGGGAGGTAAAATTAAAAAAGGTGAAACTCCTGAATTTGCTTTAACCAGAGAAATTAATGAAGAACTTCTTATAAAAGTTTGCCCTGAATTAAAACTGGAAGAAATTCCTTGTGACTATGGATTCAAAAAAATCCTGCTCATCCCGTTTATTTGTCGGATTGATCAGGGTGATCCTGTATTAACAGAACACATTCAATTAAAATGGATCAATTTCGAAGAATTTAAAAATATTGATTTTGCCGAGGCTGATTTAAATGTTTTAAATTCAGAAAAAAACAAAAAACTTTTACTTGATTATCTGGGGAAAAACGTGGATAAAAGTTGTTAAAACAACTGCCCAGATTACAATTGAACCCAACATGTAACCTACAACAAAACGCCTCCTTGAATAATATTTACTTGCCAGGAATGCTCCCACCGGAATAGTTAACAAGACAGGAGTAGTTACTACTATCCCCCACAACCCGTACGATTTTTTAATTCGGGCAATTGTCCTGCTTTTTCTTGAAAAGATCCTCTTGGGTTTTTGAGCTTTGTTTTCACAATAAAACTGATACTTTCTTTTAATAAAACCCGGAACTACTTTGCATATTATTGGCCTGATATAACCAAACTTCCTGATTGCCCAGTTACTCATGTAATAAAAAAACAGGAATCCACCGATGCCTCCGACTAAAACGGCTATCAAAGCCTGGCTGTAATTTAAGCCGATCAATTTGGCGTAGGGAATCGTAAGTATGTACTTAAACGAGGCCAACAAAACAATATGTAACATTTTTAATACCATCACCACTTTATCACCTTCACATTGTTCACAACGGTAAATTTCTAAAAATGTTTTAATTAAACAGCATTATTTTAATTACTTTCAACTTTCTTAACAATTATTTGCTAAATAGCTGATTTAGTTTACCATAAATGATAATATTGATAAATTAAAACGAAGATTAAGGATTAAAAAGGCTACAGATTTTTTGCCAAAAACCGACCAAATCACTATAATTTTTCCTGCCTGTTCTTGCGGAAGTCAAGCTTATTGAGATATATTAGGTAATCCTTGTTATAGCTGATCCAGTTTTTTACAATTTTATGCCCGAACCATTTTATCAAAGGTGGAATAAACGAAGGGAACCTGACATTTGAATACATCCGTTTAAAAAACACAAAAACCGAATTGAAAACTGCGTTCATTGCTTCGTTTATACTTTCGGTGTATGAATAAAATTCGCTGAACGAATCGATCATACCCTGTTGCAATTCTGCAGGTGTAAAATTCCGGGGTTTAAAAACCACGTGCATGGCATCGTAATATTCCCATTTTTTATGAAGGATGCGCTTTTCGTTTTCCAGTTTCCTGTACAGTTCGGTACCGGGAAGAGGGGTAAGGATCATATATTGTACAGAAGTGATCCCGCTGTCGAGGCAGAATTTACTGGTTGCTTTAAAAATATTTTTATTATCGGAATCGCTGCCAAACATAAACATACCATGGACAAAAATCCCGTTCTCCTGAAAAATACGGATTGACCGGCTTATGTCTTCAACCGACTGTTTTTTATTCATTTCTTCAAGGCTTTCCGGATTGATTGATTCAAACCCGATATAAACCATATTGCACCCGTTTTTACGCATTTTCCTGACAAGGGGTAAATCTCTGCTAACCTCGGTACGCAGTTGTGCCGACCAAGTTTTGTTCTCGCCACATCCGGCAATCCTATCCAGCATTTCGTTGGTACGTTTTTTATTAACCACAAAATGGTCATCCACAAAAAATATTTTTTTATCCTTATGGATTTCAAATTCTTCCATAACCTTGTCGATGCTACGGGTGCGGTAACCCCGGCCAAACATTTCGGTTACTGAACAGAAATTACAATTGTAGGGGCAGCCACGCGAAGTCATTATAGGAACTACTTTAATATCCTGCCATCCTTTCAGTAAAGAAAAATCAGGGACAGGGATCGAATCCAGGTCTGTAACCGGACTTCCTTTAATTATTTTCTCATTCCGTTTCCCGGTAATCACGTCTACAATATCATTTTCCGCTTCCCCAACAAAAACCTGGTCAAAATCGTCAGCGACATCTTCGGGCAGCATACTTGCATGGATCCCCCCGATTATTGACCTCGATTTTTCACCCAGCAATTTCCGGATGGATTTATATTCTTTTGCAATTTCCTTCCCTCGTTTAATTGTTGCGGTCATGCAACTGACGCACAAAATATCAGCAGCAGCCAATTCTTTACCGGTAACTTTTCTTCTTAAAATATTTTCATTTATGATAGAAACATTAAATCCTGCATTCTTTAAAATGGTTGAAAGGTAAACAGGACCCAGCATCGGAATACTCATCGATTTCTCAAAAACATTGGCATAAGCGCCGCGTGGCTCTACAAATAAAATTTTCATAACTCTTCTCCGTTTTTAAATTTTTGTTTCTGGTTCCACCGGTTGATAATCAGTAGATCGATACCCAGAAAAAGCATGGATAATGGCCATAAGCCGGGCGAAATGGTAAACACCAGGAAAAAGATCAGGAACAACGAAATAAATGAAACCGCTGAAAAGAAATAGATCTTTTTCCTGCAGTGCCAGGCAAGCGATAAAAAGCTCAATCCGATTATCAGCAGAAAAACAGGCCATTGTGTTGCCAGCCTGCCCCATGATGTAAAAACCAGGTAATAAAAGAACAGGCCAATTGTTGCCCAGAAGGTTGCAAACCAGATGATGGCATGGTTTTGCCTCTGCCCGTTGTAATAAAGGATTGAAAATCCTATACCCAGAATTATCAGTAATAATGGCCAGTGTTTGCTTACACCATGCATTAATCCAAAATTTTCAAGCGTAACCACTACTCCGGCGATTATCAACAGGGCTGCCAGCAATCCGATACTTCCTTTACTTTTCATGAACCTGTTTTTAAAATTCAAACAAATGACCCGATTGTTCGAATAAAGATAGGGAAATAAATCCCTGAAATCCCTAAAAAAAGTGTTAATTAATGTTTTAATCAGATTGAAGATTTTATATTGCTCCTTTCCTTTGAACTTAAAAAGGTGAAGTTGAAATGATTTTCAAATAAAATAGTACAAATAAATACCAACAGCTAACTTAAATATAAATACTTTTATTATAGCAACTTATAGCATCATTTATGGTGATTTATCTTTGTTTTATTTAAACTTTATCGTAACTTTCTTTGATTAAATATTCAGGATTTCTAAAGAGAGCTTAAAAGAGACGGTATGATATCCTGAATAATAATTCGTCATCAGAATCAACAACAATCCGATAATTCATAGAGACATGAAAAAAATATTTGCATTTGTTTTATTTGTAAATATTTGCGCCTGTTTAAATGCGCAATGGTATTGGCAGAATCCCTTGCCATGCGGAAATGGAATAAATGATGTTCAGTATCCTGGAAATTCAACTATCTTTGCAGTTGGCGATGTCGGAACTTTTCTGCGGTCAGACAACCTAGGCGATACCTGGAATGTAATATCGGTTGGCTCTGAAGGTCCACTTGAATCTGTGAGTTTTAGCGATTTACAAAATGGCACTGCAGTTGGCTTTAATGGTATATTTTCCACTACTGATGGCGGATCAAGCTGGATAAAAAATTCTGCAGGGCAAACAACCTTTTGGGAAAATATTGATTTTTTTAATAAAAATACAGGTACTGTCGTGGGTTCATCAGGCAAAATAATGAAAACCGTTGATGGTGGTGATACCTGGTCCGGGCAAAACAGCAACACAACAAAATGGCTTTACTGCATTGATTTAATAAATGAGAATACCGGATATACAGTTGGGGAAGGCGGTACCATACTCAAAACAATTGATGGTGGCAACAACTGGGTAGCCCAAAACAGTGGCACTACCCAGACCCTTCATTCGGTATCTTTTGCAAATACACAGGTTGGAATTGTTTCAGGAGGAAATGCTTTGTTTTATACTACTGATGGTGGGAGTAACTGGACTGCTTCCCAAAAACCTTCCTATTACTGGAGTTTAAATTGTGCTTTACTTATTGATTCCAATGTTGGATATGCATTTGCACCATTTGGCCTGCTTAAAACCAATGACGGCGGAAAATCATGGAATGAAGTTACTTATTCAGTACCCTCATTTATTAATCAGTTTGCTTTCTTCAATGAAAATACAGGTATCACAGTTGGCTCAGCAGGGCATGTATCCAGAACGACAAACGGAGGGCTTTCGTGGGAAAACCTTTCAATTGATGTTGCAAAAAATGAACTTGTAGGCATACATTTCCCGGACGATAACACCGGCTATGCTGTTGGATGTAACGAAACCATTTTAAAAACCACCGATGGAGGTGTAAACTGGACAAAAATAAAAGCTGGTTCCACAATTGATTATTACAGCATTTTTTTCACTGATGCAAATAATGGATTTGTTGTTGGAACCGGCGGTACTATTAAAACAACTTCCAATGGAGGCGCAAACTGGATTTTTTCTACTTCAGGAACAAATAAAAACCTCTGGTGGGTTGATTTTCCCGATTCAGAAACCGGTTATGCAGTCGGGGAAAACGGCACCATTTTAAAAACCAACGATAAAGGATCAACGTGGTCCGTTCAGGAAAGTGGCACAACTTATAATCTTTATTCAGTAAAATTTACCGACACAAATACAGGGATTGCTGTTGGTGATAACGGAATGGTTTTAAAAACAACAGATGGTGGTACAGTTTGGACAGAACAACAAAGCTGGACATATGATCCTTTAATCGCAGTTTCATTTGGAAGCCCGTATTCCGGGACTGCTGTTGGCAGCTCAGGGAC
>JAFGGF010000175.1 GCA_016930735.1 Prolixibacteraceae bacterium | reverse complement strand
TAATTAGTACTTTTTGTGATAAACTATCACTGGCAGTTGCAATTGGATATCCTTCTGCTTCAACCTGTATTTTGTAAATTTTATCAGTTTTGGGGGTAATTGATGAACTTGTATAAATTCCGTTTTCTTTGTGAATCAATTGCCCTAATAAACTATCATTTTCAAAAATCAAAACTGTAGCATCGATTATATTCCGATCTGACAGGTCGGGGTATTCAGCAAGCCGGCTTACATTAACTTTAAAAGGTTCATTTTCGGTAAAAAAACAATTCACTACTAATTGATCCGGCAAGTCCTCCACTTCCAGGTCAACTACTTTAATACAGCTTGTGACTAATACTAAACATACCCAGATTAAAAACTTTTTTATCATTTCAGAATCGGTATTTAATTCCAAATGCAACCGTAGTCCGCATCCCGTTTCCGAATACCATTTCGCCGTTTAGCCCCCAGTTTTTATCTATAAATACATCGATGCCCGGTGCATAGCGGATAAAATGCCCGGTATAGTTTTTCTGATTGTCTAAAAGTAAAACATAACGTACACTATTATAAAGCTTAAAGGCTGAATTAAGCTTCTCATTTTTCGAAAACCAGGGAAGGTAATTCAGTTTAAATCCTATACTGACCGGATATGAAATTACATTGATATCATGCGAATTCCGAAGGTTAATATATTCTGCTAATAATTCGAATGATGAGCTTCGTGAGATTTGATATTCGGTCGTAAATCTGGGATAACAATAATCTTCGTAACTATCTATAAATCGATGTACATAATTTAATCCTAAGACGATTTTATTTTGAGATAAAATTGGAGTAGTAAGCAAAAGAAATACCGAAAATATAAAGAAGCTTTTCGTTTTCATTTAGTTCAATTTATTAAACACGTCTGCAACCCTATTCTTTAAAGGGCTGGGTTGCTTTTTACCCTTGAGTTATATTGGTTTTAATACGATTAACATTAGCAAAAATCTTACTTTAAAATCTTCCGGGAAACTTTGGGAGTTTTCCAGAGGGTTTTTTTAACGTGTGCATGTACAAGTTAAAAAATATTTGCATTGAATGATATTATAAAAAAGGATTCAAATTAATGGGGGAGGGTAATTTAGAAATATTATAAATAAGACTTTAGTGCTATGTATATTACAGTTTTATTCCTCTTTAATTCTCAAACTACCTCAACATTGATAGCATGTTCCATTCCGTATTTTTCAATCCGTTCAGATTTTATTTATCTCGAATTCCTCCCGGCACTTAGGGCAGAGGTGGTGTTTTTTCTGGTCTATATCTTCCACGTAGGTGCCCGGCCTCATAACACAGGTAGGCACATGGCAATGAATTAATCCAAATGTATGGCCAAGCTCATGTATAATAACTTTTACAAATCTTTCAAATAACAGGTTTTCATCGCGCAGCATACCATATAATTCATTTTTTAACCGGTAAACCGATGCAATACCTGTATTGCCGTTAAAAATAGCCTGGCCAAAAATAAAGGTAAGTATTGGGATAAACAGGTCAACGTGAAACAGGCCAATGGACTTAAATTCATTTGAATTCACCATGGATTCCATATATTTTAAAAGCCTGTTTGCATTATACTGCCTGCGTGTTGGCTCATAAAAATCTGTCAATTCAAGGCCTTTTTCCAATACCTCAACCGGCATTTCAAATTCTGTTTTCACCCTGAAAGCTATTCTTTCAAGAAATTGCCTTTCAAAAGGTCCATAAGATATAAGTTGAATACTGAACCGGTTCAAAATATATTTCTCCTGATCGTTTTAATATTATGATTTCGGTTGTTTCAGGTCGTACTTTTTAATCTTATTATAAAGTGTTACCCTGTCAACTTTTAATGCTTTTGCCGACCTGCTGATGTTCCAGTCATATTTTTTCAGGGTTTGAAATATATATTTTTTTTCAAGGTCTGAAAGGCTGTCAGTCGAATCTTCAATAACATCTTTTTTAAAGGGAAGGTCTTTTAACCTGATTTCTTTCCCATTGCCTATAACGATGGCCCGTTCAATCATGTTTTCCAGTTCACGCACATTGCCCGGAAAATCGTATTGTTCAATTTGTTTTAATGCTGCGGGTTCAATTGAAATGAGGTCACGGCTCATTGAATTACAATATTTTCTGATAAAATGACCGACCAGAAGGGGAATATCTTCAGTTCGCTGGCGTAATGGCGGAACAGTAATGTTAACCACATTAAGCCTGTAAAACAGGTCTTCACGGAACAAACCTTCCTCTACCAGTTTTTTTAGGTTTCGGTTGGTTGCACAAATCACCCTGAAATCGGATTTGATTTCCTTGTTCCCACCAACCCTCACAAATGATTTTGATTCAAGCACACGTAACAGCTCAATCTGCATCTTCCCGGAAATAGTTGCAATCTCGTCGAGGAAAATTGTGCCTCCGTCAGCCATTTCAAACCGCCCTTTCCGGTTAAACATAGCCCCGGTAAAAGCACCTTTTTCATGACCGAAAAGTTCGCTTTCAAGCAGGTCTTCCGATAAAGCTCCGCAATGGACAGTCACCAATGGGAAAAATTTCCGGGATGAATTTGAATGTATTGCCCTTGCAATCAGCTCCTTACCTGTTCCGCTTTCCCCGGTTATAATTACAGAAGAATGGGATTGTGAAACACTTTCCACCTCTTTTAAAACCTTTATCATGGCCTTGCTGTTCCCGACAATATCTTCAATATTTTCAAGCGAAACCCTGTTTTTGAGTGCTTCATTTTCAGTTTTTAACAATATCTGATTGGCTGCATTTCTGATCAGGTGCGACAAATCATCCGGGTCAAAAGGTTTGGTCACATAATCGTATGCTCCATCTTTTAATGCCTGTACAGCGGTTTCAACCGAAGCAAACGCTGTCATTACAATTACAATGGCATCTTTATTCAAAGCTTTGATCCTCCGGTGCATTTCCAATCCGTCCATTCCGGGCATTTTAATATCAGCCAGAATGATATCAAAGTTCCGTGATTCCAGCATGGAAAGTGCTTCTTTGGCATTGGCAGCTCCCTCAACCTGGTAACCATCTTCAATAAACCAGTTATACAGTGAATCTCTTACCGATTCTTCATCATCAACGATCAGCAGTGAAATGTTTCTCTTCATTGTTTTATGTTTTTACCAACGATAAAATAATTGACATAGTAGTCCCTTTTCCGGGTTCTGAATGAACTTCGATTTTTCCCTTGTGGCTTTGAATAATTCCATGAACGATAGCCAGCCCCAACCCAATTCCGCTCATATTTTGCTTGACAGAATAAAAAGGCTGGAATATATGGGAAATATCTTCAGGTGCTATTCCTACACCATTATCAGTTATATCAAGTTTTATATGAGACTCATCAGGATTGCTGCTTTTTATTATAATTTCACCGTTTTCGGTAACGGCTTCCGACGCATTAACCAGCAATGCCACACACACTTGTTTGATCTGATTATCGTTACAATAAACAAGATCGGATGTTGCACAAAAATCAGTATAAAAGTGAATATCAGCCATCCGCATCTGGTGCGCAATCAGGTCGTATGTTTCCTTTAATATCTGATGCAAATGCCTGTTTTTAAAGTTTTCCTGGTCTTTTCTTGAGAAATCTAGAAGCCCTTTTACAATATCACCGCATCGTTTGGTTTCTGTTTCTATCACTTTCAAATATTTCAGTATTGGTTCATTTAATTCAGGATCAAGTTTTAAACGATCTATTTTTTTTGAAATTAACTTTGTATATGTCAGAATTCCCGAAAGTGGATTGTTAATTTCATGAGCAACCGATGACGACAATCTGCCAAGAGAAGTTATCCTTTCAATATGAATCAGTTCATTCTGGATTTCAGCCAGTTCCTCCGACTTTTTCTGTACTTTATATTCCAACTGGTGCGACCAGTTCCTGAGCTCTTTATGGGCAGCATCCAGATTGTCGAGCATATTGTTGAAAGCCAGTGATACCATCCGCATATCATCAAGCAGGTTGGGTTTTATTTCCAACCGCCTGCTCTTATCACCTTTCGAAACCGCTTCACTGGCTGTGATGATTTCATTCAGCGGCTTCATTATTTTGTTGCGTGTAAAAAAAATCAGGAAAGAAACCAGAAGTATTGTGATCAAAGCAGCCATAATATAAAATTCAGTTGATGATTTTGAAACAGCCATGTCGAGGGTATTCAACGGAACTTTAATTATCAGGGAGCCAAGTACTTCTTCATCACGCGTATGTGCATGGCATGAACTTACATAACACGATTTTTCATTATAAATTGGAGACCTGATCAGAAGCTGACGATGCCCCTTGTCGCTCTGATTCATACTACAGGCACTTTTAAAATCGATGATCCGGTATGACTTTTCCGACTTTGGAAACATGGCATTAAAATCGGTATGGCAGTATAAACAGTTAGGATTGCTGTGATTTACCGTATCTATCAGAAAGGAAGAATAAACCAGGCTGTCTTCATGATTATACATATTTACCTCATCAATACCGGCCATGGTATTAATAATATCAAGGGTACTCTGAAGGGCGCTTTTATCATTTTTAAGCATAGAATAATAAAGAGACCCTTCTATTATGGAACCAATATTATCTCCTCTCTGCCTGATTACAGTATCGAGGTATTCTTCATAAACCGATTTAAAAATTGCCCCGAATGAGATAAAAAGGACAAACGATAAAATTGCGATGATATAAATAACCCGTGCATAAATCGATGAACGAAATCGTAAATACTTATGAATAAATGCATTTATCGATTTTTTTGCTGAGCCTGATTTTTGATTTGGTTTCATAACTAAAGTTAAAAGCCATTAAGGCAGGAATTTACCCGTCATCTATTCTGTATGTGCAAATTACAAAAAAGAACCAGTGTTTAAAATATTTACACATGGTTTATTCCTGTTTATGTTCAAGAAATTCTTTTTGAAAATCTTCCCAGATGCCCTTTTGCAAATCTTCAAGCGGATTAATTTTTAATTCACCGCCTTCCTGTAAAACCACCCCCTGAATTCCGGAATGTTTTTGAAGTGCAATAGCAAGAAAATCTTTCAGCCTTGCCAATTCTGCGGCAAACCAGGTTTCAGCGTCCTTTCCTAAGGAAGAATCTGCTGTTTCTTCCTTCCATGCATCGGGTTCGATGGTGTATAACCATCCACGTCCATAAGGATCGTTAATAATATAATCCGGATATTTAATAGCCGGAAAATTGAATTGTTTTATTTGCCCGGTCAGTGGTGAAAAAATCTGAAGTTTTTTGCCCTCCTGATTCAGTTCTGCAACTAATTCACCCTGTTTGATCAGATCTCCGGGATTTCTTTTATTAACGATGGATACATCGCCCGTTATTTTTAAAAGGAAGTCGTCAATCCCTACTCTTACTGCTCCCGATTTTTCAAGATAACTCCATGTATGGTTCTTGTTAAAAAAAACTCCTTGCGGAACATTTAAAATAGCAGTTGTCAGAAACTTAACCGATTCAACGACATTTTTTACAATTGGTGTTTTATTGATCAAAATCCAGAAAGGGATTAAAATAAGCAGAAAAAATATGATGACAATATATTCAATTCCCTTGGTTTCAAATATATCGATATTGGTAAATCCTTCCATGATGAATAATTTTTACAAATGATAAAATTCTTTAATGATTTTCTCCAACCCATGCAGGTGATTCCCGTAAAACAGGCATGCGGTTAATAACCCAGCGGAAAATCCAGATTTCGGTAAAAAGCACTGTCAGCGTCACAACAATTTCCATCCATGAAGGGATATAATGAGTTGCAGCATCCCACCTGAATCCTATTACTGTAACATTCAACCGGTTAATTATTATCCCGAGCATTGTTATTACAGAGGCTACTTTTATCCAGGTAATATTTTTATTCCTGTAACTGACAAAATAGATAACCATTGGCAGAAACACAAAACCCAGCATCTCCACAAGGTACCAGTTACCCATAGGGGTACCTAAATAATTCCAGCGTTTTCCATGTACAAAAACAAGTATTTGCAAAAAGAAGTATGCAAACATAGCCATTGCACAGATTTTTGAAAGGTTATGGACAATTACGGAATGTGCTTTATGGTTTTTGGCACTGATCTGGTCGGAAAAAACTTTCCGGCTGATTGACCCTTCGAAAATTACCATCGATAATCCGGCAAAAATACTGGATACAAAAAACAGGATCGGTATAAACTCAGAGTACCAGAGAGGATGGATTTTTTCTTTTGCCATCAGGTATAAAGCTCCAAGCCCTGATTGGTGCAAGGTTGAAAGGGTAATGCCAAAAATAACAGCACCCAGCGTCATTCCCGACAATATTTTTCGCGCCCGGCTGGCACCTAACCATTCAGCAATTGCCGGAGAAAATTCGATCAACTGGGCAATCATATAAAGAAGGAAATGCCATGCAACCAGGAAAAGTACCGAACTGGTTCCAAATCCGTTCCCGATGATTGGATTGATAACATTCCACGGGCGGCCCAGGTCAAGTAAAAGGGCGCCTGCATAAAATACATATGCCAGAAATCCGTTCAGCACAGTAACCCTGACAATTGAATGATATTTTTTCAGGTTAAGTATATAAACCATAAAAGTAATTACATAGGCTCCTCCGGCAAAAGCAACGCCGGTAACCACATCGAACCCGATCCACAGGCCCCACGGTACTTCCTGAGTAAGATTGGTAACCGACCCGATTCCTTTCCAGAAACGGATAACAATAATGACCAGCCCCACTAAAATTACAGGAACAGATATAACATTAAACCATGTAAACATTTTCCCCTTAGGTCTGAATTCGTTCCGGAGAAATTTCCAGCGGTTTTTAATACTGCTGTTATCATTTAAAACAATACTTTCTGCTTTATTCATCTTCATCGTTTTTAGGTGAGTTATTTTTAGTGGCTTTGTGTATTCCCAGTAACATTATTGGCCAGAGGACGAATATGGAAGGTACACTGTAAAGGAATCCTTTTGAAAGTGCCGGATAAGAATCCTGCTGTAATGATGTATTAAACCCGAGTTCTTCGAAAGGTACGGGTGATAAATATAAGAAGGATGTCCCCCCTGCTTCATTCTCACCGTAAATATGATTTACATACAGATCCGGATTTTCAGCAATCCTTTTGTGGGCTTCCTGCAAAAGTTCCCTGCGGGTTCCGAACATAAGGGCCTCAGCCGGGCAATTTTCAACACAGGCAGGGACTTTCTCTTCCTGCTGGCGGCTGAAACACATATCACATTTTGTAATTTTCGGATTAGGGCTTTGGTATTCAAATTTCGGAACATCAAAGGGGCATGATACCATACAATACCGGCAACCCATACATTTATCGCCACGCCAGATTACAGGCCCTTCATTGGTTTTATGCATCGCCTGTGTGAGGCAGGCTGAAGCACAGGCCGGGCTGTTACAATGCATGCATTGCCTTTTTACATAAACTTCTCCCTTTGAAGTATCAAAGGCGTTGACTACTGTCCTCCTTGACTCATTTGTTTTACGGATCACTCCGATTTCAGGATAATCTTCCGGTTCAGGAAGGTTATTGGCCTCGGCGCATGAAAATTCACAGGTCTGACATCCAACACAGCGGGTTGAATCATACAAAATTCCGTAAAATTCAACATCTTCATTTGAGTTGGTACTGCCTTGCACTTTTTTTTCTACAGCCAGTGTAGCTCCGGTAACACCCAGCACTTTAAAAAAATTTCTTCGGTTTATGCTCATTTTGATTTATTTTAGTTGGTTAAACAGAAATTACATCATTGTGGAATCGATAAATTTTCTCTGAAAATCTTCCCAGATTTCCGGATCCAGATCCTGAAGCACGTTATCAACCAGTTCACCTCCTTCCTGGTAAGTAATATTGGCTTCAGCAGTATTTACGCCATTTAAAGCCACAACCAGAAATGCCTTTAACCTTGAAAATTCAATTTTCAACCATTCTCTGTATTCTTTTGCCATTTTAAAAAAGCTGATTTCACGTAACCAATTTGATGGTTCAATCTTATAAATCCAGCCAGTATTGTAGGGAGAAGTATTTATTTTATCAGGATCTGTTGCCAGTAATCCATTGATTTCTTTTATTGTTCCTGAAACAGGGGCATTAATATTAATTTGTTTCCCATGCCTGATAAGTGACAAAACCGGTTCGTTTCGCCTCACAGTGTCACCTTCTTCCTTCAGTTTTACACGGGAATATTTACCTGTCACGTGTTGTATAAAATCATCAACACCCATTTTAACATTTCCGTCTTTTTCCATATAAATCCAGGTATGGGTCTTATCGAAAAAAAATCCTTCAGGAAGGTCCAAAATATTTACATCCAGCACTTTGGACACCAAAGTATGTTCCGGCTGTTTTTTGCGTGATATTTTCAGGCCGAATAAGCTAAATACAGAAATTGTAAGCCCGGCAATCAGAAAAATGATAAATCCCGTTACTATTATTTTATAAACTGCATAATTGCTTTTTTCAGCTTCTATAATCAGTTCAGGATGATTGATTTTACTCAGTCCTGAAGCCCGTTCGTATGATGCCAGTTCATCCAGTCCGTAATCAGCCAGAAGAGGTTGTCCGTTTGTCATGATCCAGTTTGCGAATTCATTGACCACAGTATTTTCTTCGATTCCTGATCCGGAGATATAATAATTCCGGATTAGTCCTTTTGGATATTTCCCCATCCACACCCCACGATGTAATTTGTCGGGAGTTTCATAAATATCCTCATAGTAATCCAGTTTCCCGTTTTCATTTTTATCAAATGGCAGTAGGCTTATAAATCCTTCATCCGGATTTATTTCAGAAATATCACCGGCGCAACAAAATCCTATTGCATACTGATCATTTTTTAATGCCTCTGAAAAATCGTTGGATGCAAGTTCCCTGATGTTCATGTTTTCCGGTTTTAAACCTGCAAAATCTGAAATGACCTGTATAACTTTTTTATCTGAAATGAAAAAAAGGTTGACAGGTTGGCTGTCTTCTGATTGAAGCAGATCACCCCAGCTCCCTTGCCCGGCTTTTATTATTTTTGATATTACAGAAGGAGTTATTCCTTTTGATACAATCTGATCCATAAATGGATTGTGTGAATTCACTACAGGAATTACATATTCCCTTGCAATCAGAATATTCCAAATATCTGAGCGACTATTCCCCTGTAGTTCTTTTTGTGTTATTAATGCCAGGTTTTCAGAATTATTGAGGCATTCATTTAAGTCGTTAGAAATTGTTGCAACATTCATTTCCAAATCCGGATGTGAATTCAGAAATGAATCTACAAGGGTTTTTGCCAATGGTGTTAATTCCCGGAAAGTGTAAATAGTAGCTTTTGAATTCTGCTCCGGCCCTGCTGATAAAATCTTTACTGAACATGTTGAAATGATCAGTGATACAATTAAGAAAAGAATTTTTGTTTTCATCACCCTTGTTTTAAATTTAAATACTAATAATCTTACTTGTCGTTAAATCCAACTTTAATGCCAATCGTCGTAAAACTCATATTTTCAGATACATAAGTCGACAGGTGAAAAGAAATTAAACAGAGAGGATTGTTGAATATTTATACACTTTTTTAAATATTTTTATTAGTGGATTGATTTTCAGTGTTTTTTATGGAGTGTAGAAAATTTCAACATGTGTAGAGGTTTTCAATAAAAAAGTATGTAAGATGTTGAATTTAAGATTATAGCGGGTACATTTATTTTACTCTCCCAATAATTACTACATTGGTGGCCTGCACCATTCCATCTTTTTCTATTCGTGTCCTGAATTCAACTATTTTTGGTAATAATTCCATATAAGATGGCTTCCCTTTCAACGTATTAATAAACGATTTCAATTGGTTAACCCAATAGTCTGCATCTTCCGTTTCAGTAAGATTATTCCTGTTTTCTACGGTATCAAAATCAAGCAGGATTTTGATACCGTTTTGCCTGACAATTCCAAGGATTTCCTGCCTGGACCATGTTTCCCTATGATAAACACCGTTTAAACGGTCGCAATAACTTTTAATGTGGTGATAAAATTTCTGATTTTCCTGGGCAGCATTTAAATTGTTGTTTATGTGTTCGCTGATAATAAAATAACCTCTGGGTTTTAATATTCTTTTCATTTCAGAAAATGAAGTTTCCAACTCAGGAAGATGGTGCATCCCGTTGGAAATGGAAACTACATCAAAACTGTTGTCTTCAAATTCCAGCTTTTCAGCGCTCATTTGCCGGAATTCAAACTTTTTATCGGAAAATAATTCTTTTGCAACTTTTATTGATTCTGAATCCGGGTCAATACCAGTAATTTCAGCATCCGGAAATATCTCCGAAAGAATCTTAATAAACTGCCCCTTACCTGTAGCAATATCCAGAATGGAATTAATTGATTTTTCTTTGAAATATTCTTTAAGTTTATCCATTAAATAAATTTTTTGTGATCCTCAGTGTTGTAGTGGCTTTGTGGCTTTCTCGATTTTTTGCCACTAAAACTCAAATTAACATGAAGATTTAAATCAACAATAAAAAAGCCGAAACAGCAGTTACAACAATCACAGCGGCCCGGTACATTCTCTCCGGGATCTTTTTAACTCCCCAAATACCGAGAAATGCTCCCAACACTATAGCAGGCAATAAAACAATATCCAATGTTAATGTTTCCCGGTTTATGGTTTTCCAGATAAAAAAATGCAAAGGAAATTTTGACGCATTGACAATCAGGAAAAACCAGGCACCAGTTCCGATAAAACTGTTTTTGGGAAGGTGCATCGCCAACAGGTAAATTGCAAAGATAGGTCCGGCAACATTCCCGATCATTGTGGCAAATCCTCCCAGAATTCCCATTGATGCAGCAAACCACAACGAATCAGGAAAAAACTGCTGTCCTTTTTTGCGGTCTTTCCAAAGCATTAATCCGATACAAATAAAAACCAGAACGGCAATTATATTTTTAAACCATTCATCGTTTACTATTTCTCCTACCCAGAGTGCCAGCCCAATCCCGACATAAGCAAACGGAAACATTTTCCAGAGGTATTTCCATTCAGCATGCCGATGGTAATACCCTACTCCGAATAAATCGGCAAGCATAAGCATTGGCAGTAAAACACCTGTTGAAGCTTTACCTCCGAAAATAAAAGCAAGAATCGGGACAACAACCATAGAAATTCCAGGGACACCCACTTTCGACATACCAACAAACATGGCACAAACTGCAAGTAAAATCCATTGGAGTGTTGTAAAATCAGATAAAATCATGTGTGTAAAAATAGGAAAAGAATCTGGTTGTCAATATTTGGTTGTTAATTGTTCTGAAAATGATTATCTGAAATAATTGAACCTGAGGGAGATTTCTATTTGTTGTCATTGTTGTCCTGTTATCCTGTTGTCATATTTGTTGATCTTTACAGTTTGTTTACTTCTTACGTGAAAACCTGACAACCCGACAACGCAAAGC
>JAFGGF010000174.1 GCA_016930735.1 Prolixibacteraceae bacterium | reverse complement strand
GTTCAGGAGGATTTTTCTTAACCGTATTGATTTTGGAGTTACTTCAATGTATTCATCCTCACGAATATATTCCATACATTGTTCCAGTGAAAATTTGATTGCCGGAACAATAAAAGCCTTATCATCGGAACCCGAAGCACGCACATTGGATAGCTTTTTGGTTTTTATGACATTCACTTCAAGGTCATCCTGCCGTGAGTTTTCACCAATAACCTGGCCCGCATAAATTTCATTGTTCGGTTCAATAAAAAACCTTCCTCTATCCTGAAGTTTATCAATAGAATAAGCTATGGCAGTTCCGGTTTCAATGGCAATCAGGGCTCCGTTTCTTTTCGAATTAATCGGGCCTTTCCATGGTTGGAATTCTTTAAAACGGTGAGCAATTACAGCTTCACCCTCGGTTGCAGTAAGAACCTGGTTTGATAATCCTATCAATCCTCGTGACGGAACTTCAAATTCCAGTGCCAGCCGATCGTTTTTGTGTTCAATATTTAAAATCTGCCCTTTCCTGTTTGAAACAATTTCAATGGCTCTGCCAGAAAATTCTTCCGGAACCAGGATGGTCAGCAATTCAACCGGTTCATGTTTAACACCATCGATTTCTTTAATAATTACCTGAGGTTGGCCCAACTGGAATTCATAACCTTCGCGGCGCATGGTTTCAACCAGTATGGAAAGGTGGAGGATACCCCTCCCAAAAACCTGCAGCTTTTCAGGGGAATCGGTTTCCTCAATACGCATGGCCAGGTTTTTTTCCAGCTCTTTAAACAGTCGGTCGCGCAAATGGCGCGAAGTCACATATTCGCCTTCCTTGCCGAAAAACGGCGAATTGTTAATGGTAAAAAGCATGCTCATGGTAGGTTCGTCAACAGCAATACGTTTTAAGGGTTCCGGATTTTCCGGGTCGGCAATGGTATCGCCGATTTCAAAATCGAGGGGACCAAGAATTGCACAAATTTCACCTGCCGGTAATTCAGTTTTTATCTTTTCTTTTCCAAGTCCTTCAAATCGATAAAGTTCTTTAATGATCGATTTTTCAATCGAACCGTCTCTTTTTATAAGCGCAACCTGTTCTCCTGCTTTAATAGTACCACGTGAAATCCGGCCAACTGCTATTCGTCCAAGATAGGATGAATAGTCCAGTGAACTGATTTGCATTTGAAAAGTACCTTCCTTAAATACAGGTGCATGTATGGTTTCTACAATCTTATCAAGCAAATAACGGATATCGGTGGTTGGTTTTCGCCAGTCTTCAGCCATCCAGCCTTCTTTTGAAGATCCGAAAACGGTAACAAAATCCAACTGCTCATCATTGGCTCCCATGCTGAGCATCAGGTCGAAAACATCTTCCTGGACTACTTCGGGACGGCAATTGGGTTTATCCACTTTGTTGATAACTACAATGGGTTTCAGGTTCAGGTCCAGGGCTTTTTGCAAAACAAACCGGGTTTGCGGCATGGGACCTTCAAAAGCATCAACCAGAAGCAGAACTCCGTCTGCCATGTTTAATACACGTTCAACTTCTCCTCCGAAATCGGAGTGCCCGGGTGTATCAATAATATTGATTTTTATATCATTGTATCGAACAGATACGTTTTTTGAAAGGATAGTAATCCCTCTTTCACGTTCCAGGTCGTTTGAATCCAGGATCAGGTCATCAACTTTCTGATTGTCCCTGAACAGTTTCACCTGGTGTAAAATACGGTCAACCAGGGTGGTTTTTCCATGGTCAACGTGGGCTATTATTGCAATATTTCTGATATTTTCCATTTCCTGTTTTCTGAATTGCGCGGTAAAAGTAATTAAATCATTGAATTAGCAATTGAAATTATCAGGAATGGAACAGAATGTTAAGTTAAATGTTTAAAAATAAAAAAACCAGCCTCTTTCGAAGCCGGTTTTTCAGAAAAAAAGCACACAACTCTTAAACTAAACCCTGTGCCATCATTGCATCGGCAACTTTTACAAATCCTCCGATATTTGCACCGTTTACATAGTTTATAAATCCGTCTTTTTCAGTTCCGTATTTAATACACATTTTATGGATACTTTTCATTATTGAATGAAGTTTGGCATCCACTTCTTCGCGGCTCCATGAAAGACGCATACTGTTTTGAGACATTTCCAGTCCTGAAACTGCAACACCCCCTGCATTGGCTGCTTTCCCGGGGCCATACAATATTTTGTTTTTCATATAAACGTCAATCGCTTCAGGAGTTGAAGGCATGTTCGCACCTTCTGAAACGCAGATCAATCCATTGTTGATCAATGCCTGAGCCTCTTCACCATTCAGTTCGTTTTCAGTAGCACAGGGCAAAACAACATCGCATTTTACACTCCAGGGTCGTTGCTTGTCGAGATACTGAACTCCGTATTTTTCTGCATATTCCCTGATACGGCCGCGATGGACATTTTTCAGTTCCATTACATAAATGAGTTTTTCGGCATCAATGCCATCGGGATCATAGATTGAACCACTCGAATCGGACAGAGTAACAACTTTCCCACCAAATTCAATCACTTTTTCAACTGCAAACTGGGCTACATTCCCTGAGCCTGAAACAGCAACGGTTTTTCCTTTAAAACTGTCTCCTTTTGTATTCAGCATTTCTTCCGCAAAATAAACTGCTCCGTAACCGGTTGCTTCAGGGCGTATCAATGAACCTCCCCACTGTGTTCCTTTACCTGTTAAAACACCTGTAAATTCATTACGTAATCTTTTGTACTGACCAAAAAGAAAACCAATTTCACGGCCACCAACACCAATATCGCCGGCAGGTACATCGGTAAACTGACCAATGTGACGGCTTAATTCAGTCATAAAACTCTGGCAAAACCGCATTACTTCGTTGTCTGATTTATTTTTCGGGTCGAAATCAGAACCGCCTTTACCACCACCCATCGGCAAGGTTGTAAGGCTGTTTTTAAGGACCTGTTCAAAAGCCAGGAATTTTAATATCCCAAGATTTACCGTAGGGTGAAACCTTAAGCCACCCTTGTAAGGTCCAATAGCACTATTCATTTCTACACGGAAACCTCGGTTTACATGAATGTTTCCCCTGTCATCAGTCCATGGTACCCTGAACATAATAACCCTTTCAGGTTCAACCAGCCTTTCAAGGATTTTCGCCTGCATATATCTTGGATTTTCAATCAGAAATCCGGCTAATGATTCAATTACTTCGTGAACAGCCTGGTGAAATTCAACCTGACCCGGATCTTTGGCTTTTACATAAGCCATAAAATCATCAACAAATTGATTTGGATCTTTAATAATCATAACTTCCTTTTTAAAATTTGATAAAAAAGATACAAAATTTTAAGTTACATTAACAATCTGTTCTATAGCATGTTGTAGGGATTTGAAATATTAAAATGCAACATTTTTCTGGTAATGATTATTAAATTGGAAGTGAAGATGACACCCTGGCTTCAAATTATAAAAAACTGACAATTGTCATTAATCCAAAAACGTCATCTTTTTGGAAATGGCCGATATAATTTTGCACTATTTGTTTCTACTATCAAATAAATAATAATTATTTGTTTTCGGTTGTATTAACATTTTAATTCTCTGGTTTGTCAACGAGTAAAAAATTCAACAAAAACTATAACTTTGCGGCTTTTAATATATTAGAGAACCTTAATAAAATGGAATATAAATTCGGTGAGATTGAATCCAGGTGGCAAAAATACTGGGAAGAAAATAAAACCTTTAAAACAAGTGATGATTTTTCAAAACCCAAGTACTATGCACTTGATATGTTCCCATATCCATCAGGAGCAGGGTTGCATGTAGGTCATCCTGAAGGTTATACTGCCACCGATATAATCAGTCGGTATAAAAGGATGAAAGGATTTAATGTCCTTCACCCGATGGGTTGGGATGCGTTTGGCCTTCCTGCCGAACAATATGCCATACAAACAGGGACTCATCCGGCTGTTACAACCAATAATAACTGTGATAATTTCAGAAGGCAGATAAAATTGCTCGGCCTCAGTTACGATTGGGACAGGGAAATAAATACCACCGATCCGAAATATTTTAAATGGACTCAATGGATTTTTTCAAAACTGTATAATACCTGGTTCGACACGGAATTAAAAAAAGGGCGGCCAATTAGTGATTTGCCAATTTCTGAAGAAATAAAATCGGAAGGTAAAAATGCCGTTATAAATTATATTGATGAGAAAAGGCTGGCATACTACGATAATGCACAGGTGTGGTGGTGCGATAACTGTAAAATTGTATGTGCAAATGAAGAGGTTTTAACTGATGGCTCCCACGAAAAATGCGGGCATCAGGTGGTCAGAAAAAATCTGAAACAATGGTTACTGCGAATCCCCCATTACGCCGAAAGGCTTCTGGAAGGGCTTGACGACCTTGATTGGCCTGCCGGCATAAAAGATATGCAGAAAAACTGGATTGGTAAGTCAACCGGTGCAGAAGTCGATTTTCAGATTGATGGATTAAATGAAAAACTCAGGGTTTATACAACCCGTCCCGATACTCTTTTTGGTGCCACCTACATGGTAATTGCCCCGGAACATGAATTGGTTAATTCGATTGTTATAACGGGTAAAAAAGAAGAAGTAGCTGCTTATATTAAAGATGCTTCTTTAAAATCGGACCTCGACAGGACTGACCTTGCCAAGGTGAAAACAGGTGTTTTTACCGGGAGGTATGCCATTAATCCTGTTAACAATGAAAAAAT
>JAFGGF010000027.1 GCA_016930735.1 Prolixibacteraceae bacterium | reverse complement strand
ATGAATCTGCCATTTATTCAGAAGTTCAGTTAACTCCCGGTAATATTCAGCATGGAAAATCTGATCAGGCAATGGGTTAAAAATTTTTTTAATTTGCCTTGAGGAAATATTTTCTTCTTCAATAAAATTTAAATTATAATGTTGCCCGATATTTACGGTTATAAACCAGTTCTTTTTTGCCATTGATAAATCAGAAATCAGAAGAATTGCAAAAAATAATATTAATCCCGGAATCTGAATTTTTACCATTTATTAATGGTGAATTTTCTTCAAGGTACGAAAAATCATTTTTCCAACGAACTATTTTGAAAAAAAGCGGTGGAAAAGCAAAGTTTGATATTAAAATTTATCATAAATTAGTTGCAATAATTTTACTACATTAAATGCGTTAATTAAACAGTATAAATTACAGCAAAGTAATTAATTAGTAATAAAAGCCTGTAAAGTGAGAATTGAAATTGAACAACTGGATGATTCCCAACTTGAAGAACTGGGAGTATTTGACTGGCCAATTTGGGAAAAAGACGAATCAAAATTTGACTGGTATTACGATACACAGGAAAGGTGTTATATACTGGAAGGTGAAGTTGATGTTATTACAGAGTTTGAACATGTTACAATTAAACAAGGTGATTTTGTAACATTCCCGAAAGGATTGGAATGCGTTTGGGATATTAATTCAGCGATAAAAAAGCATTACTCATTTGATTGATAAAGCTTATTAAAATCACAGATTATAGAGAACCTGAATTTTCAGGTTTTTTTTTATAACATTTTCAAATAAATCCTTTGGTGCAGTAACATATTTATCAAAATCAGTTAATCAACGCTTATTAGACAATTCGTTTTCAATTAAATTGCGGTTAAAATCTGAGAAATCCGGCCCACTTTTTTCTGGACAGATATTTAATTGGCAAAAACCTTCGGAATTGTTATTTTTATTGATATGAAATGCCATAAAACTAAACTTTTTAATTTCATATTTTGTTATGCACATTAAGTTTTGAAATGATTAATAAAAAAACCAATGGATTCAAAATTGCCGGTTGGCAGCCACGACATAGATGCAATTGAGGCACTGTATAATTCATATATAGAAAATCCTGAATCGGTAGATGAGAGCTGGCAGAATTTTTTTGCCGGATTTGAGTTGGCAAGGAAACATTTTCCTGTGCTCCCTTCAGGTTTTCAGGCAAAAAATATGGATAAGGAATTTGCTATAATGAACCTGATCCAGGGATATCGCCAAAGGGGGCATTTATTCACAAAAACCAATCCGGTGCGTGCCCGAAGGAAGTATTCGCCAACGCTGGATATTGAAAATTTCGGACTTGATAAAACCGACCTTGATAAAACTTTCAGGGCAGGGCACGAAATTGGATTAGGGCAAGCTACTTTACGGAAAATAATTGAACACCTCGAAGCTACTTACTGCGAGTCGATTGGAGTGGAATATTTCTACATCCGCCACCCGGAAGTTATTCATTGGCTTCGCGAGCGGATGGAAAGTGCCCGGAATTCGCAGGATTTTTCTGATGATAAAAGAAAGCATATTTTTTATCACCTGAAGCTGGCTGTTGGTTTTGAAAATTTTATACATAAAAAATTTGTCGGACAAAAACGTTTTTCCCTTGAAGGCGCTGAAAACCTGATCCCCTCACTCGATTCAATAATTGAAAAAGGGGTAGAACTTGGGGCTGAAGAATTTATTTTAGGTATGGCTCACAGGGGCAGGCTTAATGTACTGGCTAATATTCTGCAAAAACCCTATGAAAATATTTTTAAGGAATTTTACGGAACCGAATATGTTGAAGGAATCGAACTCGGAGATGTTAAATATCATCTTGGATATGAAAATGAGGTTTTAACTGATAACGGTAAAAAAGTTAAACTGAAACTGCTTCCAAATCCATCGCACCTGGAAACTGTTGGTCCCATAACAATGGGACTGGCTCGTGCACGTATTGATTCAAAATACCAGGACGATGAAAACAAAGTCGTCCCCATTGTAATTCATGGTGATGCTGCAATTGCTGCCCAGGGTGTAGTTTATGAATCAATTCAGATGTCGTTGCTGAATGGTTACCGTTCGGGCGGAACAATCCACCTGGTTATTAATAATCAGGTTGGCTTTACCACAAATTACCTTGATGCCCGGTCGAGTACCTACAGTACCGATGTTGCCAAGGTTACCCGTTCACCTGTTTTCCATGTTAACGGTGATGATGTGGAAGCTTTGATTTATACCGTAAAACTTGCAATGGAGTTCAGGCAGAAATTTCATACTGATGTGTTTATCGATATTTTATGTTACCGGAAATACGGGCATAATGAAGGTGATGAACCCCGGTTTACACAACCAAAACTTTATAAGACCATTGCTAAACACCCGAATCCGCGTGATATTTATTCAGCCCGGTTAGCCGGATTAAATATTCTTTCTGCTGAGTCGGCAAATATTCAGGTTCAGGAATTTGATGAATTCCTTGAAACAAAATTCCAGGAATCAGAAAAGATAAAAAAGCTGGAAATCAGGAAATTCCTGTTGGAAGAATATAAAAATTACGAAAAGCCCCCCAAAGATGAGTTTGTAAAATCACCTGAAACCGGAGTTAAAATCAAAGTCCTTAAGGATATAGCTGAGAAAATTAATACTTTGCCCGAGGATTCAGTATTTTTCAGCAAGGTAAAAAGAATCCTTTCAGACCGGATGATGATGATTCACGATGACAGGCTTGATTGGGCCATGGCTGAGTTACTGGCCTACGGAAGCATTCTGATCGAAGGACACCCTGTCAGGATAAGCGGGCAGGATTCGGAACGGGGTACTTTTGCTCACAGGCATGCTTCATTTGTAATTGAAGACAGTGATGAAAAATACTTCCCGCTAAAACATATAAGAGAAGGCCAGGCTCCGTTTCATATTTATAATTCGCTTTTATCGGAATACGGTGTGTTGGGTTTTGAATATGGTTATGCTCTTGCAATTCCCAATGGGCTAAATGTTTGGGAAGCGCAATTTGGCGATTTTTCGAATGTGGCACAGGTTATTTTTGATCAGTATATATCATCGGCTTTTGACAAATGGGGATTGATGAATAATCTGGTAATGTTCCTGCCACACGGTTATGAAGGTCAGGGGCCTGAACATTCCAGTGCACGAATCGAACGTTTTCTTTCT
>JAFGGF010000173.1 GCA_016930735.1 Prolixibacteraceae bacterium | reverse complement strand
TATTTAAACTTCAGATACTTAAATATAATCAAAACCTTGCTTTCTTACAATAAATATTTTGAGTTTCTTACATCGAACTCACGTTAAAATAAAATCCGCGTTGGTGGCTGAATTCAATTTCAGGTTTTTGCTGGTTAAATCCTGCCAGCGAAAACAACAATAATATTTGTATTATAATAAGCTTTTTCAATATAGTTTAAATGATTTCCTAAATTAGAAAATAAACTTCTGTTAGAAAAGATTTGTATGTTTCGATATGCACTTTTTAATTTTTTATCTTTGATTCAGTTAATAGTTTAATTATGAATTCTGAACTGATTTTTTTATTGGCCGGACTGGCTGCAGGTGTTGTCATTGGTTATTTATTTGTCAGGTTATTTTTGGCAAAAAAAGATAATCAGGCAGTTAAAGAATGGGAAGGGAAATTGAATCAGGTTATTGAAGAAAAAAGGCAGGTTGAAATAAAAATTCCTGTTCTTGAAGAAAGGCTGGCACAAAAACACGGAATTGTTGAAAAACTGGAATCGGAATTAACAGGCAGCCGCGAATTGAATGAGTTATTAAAATCAAGAGTTGATAAAGCCGAAGTAGAATACAGGAACCTTCAGGAAAAATTACAGACCCAAAAAGCTGAACTTGAAGAATTGCAAAAAAAATTCACAACCGAATTTGAAAATATTGCCAATAAAATCCTGAAAAAGAACAGTGAAGAATTTTCGATCGTTACCAATAAAAATATGGATGACATCCTGAAGCCAATCAGGGAAAAGTTTGAAAGTTTTGAAAAGAAGGTGGAGGATACTTATCTGAAAAGTAAAAACGATCAGGTTGACCTTAAAGCTGAACTAAAAAAACTTTCGGAGTTGAATGTCAGGATAGGAGATGAAGCAAGGAACCTGACAAAAGCTTTAAAAGGAGATGTGAAAAAACAAGGCAACTGGGGCGAAATTGTTTTGGAACGTATCCTTGAACGATCAGGGTTAAATGAAGGGGAAGAATATGAAAAACAATACAGTGATTTTTCAGAAGACGGGAAACGCATTCAACCCGATATTGTTGTTTTTTTACCCGATAAAAAACACATAATAATCGATTCAAAAGTTTCGTTGGTAGCCTATGAAAAAGTTGTTAACGAACAGGATGAAACAGAGAGGAACCGTTTTTTAAAAGAACATATTTTAAGTTTAAAAACTCATATTAAAGGGTTGAGCGAAAAACATTACCAATCGGCCCGAAACCTGAATTCTCCTGATTTTGTTTTAATGTTCCTACCCATAGAATCATCGTTTAGTATTGCCATCCAGGAAGATCAGGATTTGTTTGCCTTTGCCTGGGATCAGAAGGTAGTTATTGTTAGCCCATCTACATTGCTGGCTACATTGCGTACAATTGCATCGATCTGGCAGCAGGAAAACCAGACAAAAAATGCACTTGAAATTGCCCGGCAGGGAGGTGCCCTTTACGATAAATTTGTTGGTTTTGTTGCTGATATGCAGAAAATAGGCGGCAATCTTTCAAGTACTCAAAAAACCTATAACGATGCAATGGGTAAGTTACAAACCGGAAGCGGGAATTTGATCAACCGGGTTGAAAATATTAAAAAGCTTGGTGCCAAAGCATCCAAAGAATTACCTGGCAAACTTCTTGAAAACTGAAGTTTAATAAACGTCCCTCTGTTATATTTAAAATAAGCTGCTCTTGAATAATTGGCAGAAATCCCGTAACTTACTTTTAAAATTAAAAATGTTATTATGCCCGATTCGATTAAAAAAGATGATGGTTTTTTTGTAACCCTTCAGGAATTATTTGACAATATGCTGAATGGGTTTGCTTTTCATAAAATTGTCGTTGATGAAAATAATCATCCCATTGATTACATTTTTTTGGAAGTAAATAATGCATTTGAGCAACTGACCGGATTTAAAAAAGATAAAATTATTGGAAAACCTGTCACGAAAGTTATACCAGGTATAGAATCTGATTGGATTGATAAATATGGCAAGGTAGCACAAAAAGGAGAATCAATAATTTTTGAAAATTACAGTATGCCGTTAGATAAGTGGTTTTTAATCAAAGCTTATTCGCCTTCTTATGGATATTTTGCAACCATATTTGAAGATATCACCGAGTGGAAAAAATTTGATATGGAACTGCAGCAGAAGAATGAAGAAATAGCTGCACAAAATGAAGAGCTTATAGCCCAGATGGAGGAAATAAAACAGTCAAATGAGCAATTGGTTTCTTTAAATGAAAAACTTGAAACCGAAAAATCAAAGAATAAAAATTATCTTGATGTTGCAGGTGTGATTCTGATTGTTTTAAACAGAAACGGAGAAATTACACTGGCAAATCGAAAAGCTTCAGAGGTTTTAAATTCACCGGTTGAAAATATTGAAGGCAAAAACTGGTTTGAACATTTTGTGCCCAAAAACATTAACAATGAAGTAAAGAATGTATTTAACCAATTAATGGAAGGAAAAACCGAACTGGTGGAGTTTTATGAAAATCCGGTATTAAGCAGTACAGGCGAGCAAAAAATAATAGCCTGGCATAACCGCCTGTTAAAAAATGCGAATGGTGAAACAGAAGGGATACTAAGTTCAGGGGAAGATATTACTGCCCGGAAAAATGCCGAAGAAAAAATAGCATTAACAAAAGATTTTTATGAAAATATTATAGAAGGTGTTCAGGATGGAATTTGGGTTTCGGACAAACAAGATGTAATTTATTATGCTAACCATGCAACGGAAGAAATTGCAGGAGTTCCGGTTAATCAGATTACAGGGAATTGTGTTTTAAAGGATTTTCCCGAAGAAACCATTAAAGAATTTAAAGTCAGTTACCTGAAAGCAAAAAACAGCCTGGAACCAACCTGGTACGAGGTTTATGTGAAAACACCTGCCGGCAGAGATACCTGGCAAAATGGCTGGCTGATCCCAAAAATTCTGGATGGGGAATATGATGGTATGGTAACTACAATCAGGGATATTTCGAAACGGAAAGAGGCTGAAAACAAATTAATAGAATATAAGGAACACCTTGAAGAAATAGTTAAAGAACGAACATCAGAACTGGAAGAAAAGAATAAGGAACTGGAAGAATTTAACCAATTATTTGTCGGGAGGGAATTCCGGATAAACGAGTTAAAAGAGAGAATTAAAGAACTCGAAAATCAATCGAAATAGAGCCACTTTTACTGTATGCGATAATCGGTAAGGTCACAGATAAAAGAACCGATTTTCAGATTTGCCTTGAATTTAACGGGGACATGATTCAGGTCATCCGTAATCCACATCATCATATCGTTTTCATTTTTAAAAATCGGGCCGGCAAGTGTTGAAACAAAACATTTTATGCAAGGAGTGTCACCCCATATTGTTTTGATATTTTCTCTGCCGGCATAGGTAATTTTTAAATCCCACTCTTTATCGGCAAAACAGCATTTCACCATCCATTTCTGGCCAGGCTCCTGCGTTGTGTTTAATATATCGGCCCTGTATTTAAAATATCCTGTCAGTATATCATATACTTCCATCGGGAAAATTTTAATCCCCGAAAGCTGGCTGTGGATAATACAGGAATCCGGGCGGGTAGTCCGGTCGAAAAGTAATTCGTTTTCAGTATGGAATTTGCCTTCATTCAGGATTTTATTGGCCTTGAAAGGAAACCCAGTGTTTTTATCCATATCAGCACTGTAAAAATAACCTGCATTGTATAATACCTTAATTATCCCTGTAGTCTGTATATCTGCCATAATATAAGACATTCCGGGGGTAGTATCGTTTTTCACCTTAATAATACCTTCGCCGATTTTTACAAAACTCATTTTCAGGTTATAGTAAAATTCTTCATTTTTATTTTCAATTTCCTGACTTCTTAATGATGTAATTCCAAGAATAAAAGTCAGGACTGATATCGTAAAAATCAATTTCATATCAATATAAAATTAAGGAGGTTGCAAATTAATATAATATTAAAACATTTAATATTCATTAATGTAATTTTATAAGGGAACAATTAAATCCTGGATTTTGTAAAGCAGGATAATGGATACATTAATTCCCGGTTTAATAAGATTAAAATTTTTCAGATAATATTCAGGCAAAAAAATATGCAAAGGATACAAAAAAGCTTTGCATAAAGTAATGGACGATGCCGGGAATGAGACCAGGTAAACCCGGGAATTGGCTAATGCTTTTTTTCGTTTGCTTTCAAATAAATTGAAACTTAACAACAGAAGCAAACCACCAACCGAAGAATAAGTTAAAGCAGTTATCGAACAACTGAAAGATTTCAACAGGATATTGGTTTTTGCAACTGTTTCAATTTTGCCGGGTGGAGGTTTTCGTTAATCGGGCTCGAATTGCTTGCCAGGAAATATGGTATAAAAGGTTTTACTTTTGTTCCTTTTTCTTTCAGAAAAAACAAAAAAAGAAGTAGAAAACAGAGCTGATAATCCGGAATTTAGGAAATTACCTGATAATTAATTTTTGAACCTTGTTTAACTCCGGTTGTTTTTGTAACTTTTCAAAAAAATACCAAAAATCAGTTCATGAAAGGGCATCAATTTAACCGGCGGGACTTTCTTAAAACAAGCCTGGCCGGGTCGGTTGCACTTGCAGCAGGTTTATATCCGTTTACAAACCCTCCCATAGTAAGTGTTGTTAAAATCAAAAACGGGAATTTTAAATATGCAGTTGAAACAGCTGTTGATTTATTGGGCGGAACCGGGAAAGTGTTGGAGGGAAAAAGGAAAATATTGTTAAAACCAAACCTTGTCGCGCCCTATAGCCATTTTACAACAAAACCTGAAATAGTTAAGGCAATAGCTGAATTATTTATTGATTCAGGGAAAGAAGTTTGTATTGCCGAAGGGAGCGCTTCTGCCGAAGGATTTAACCAAAAAGGGAGCGTGGAATACCGTACACGAAAACCGGAGATCCTTGACCCAATGCAGAAATATATATTTGACAAGCTGGGTTATACCGATTTGGCAAAAGAGCTTGATATTCCTTTAATTAACCTGCATTCGGGAGAACTCGTTGATGTGGAAGTCCCCAATGGATTAGCCTTTAATAAAATTACACTTCACAGGTCTGTCGCTGAAACTGACTTGCTGGTTTCGGTTCCTATGATGAAAACCCATGTGTTGGCTACTGTTACCCTTGGAATGAAAAATCTGATAGGAGTTTATCCCGGCAGTGTTTATTATTCAGTTCGTTCTTTTCTTCATGACAAGGCTTTTGAAAGGGGCTCTGAGGGAATTGCCTATGAAATTATCGATATGGTCAGGGCAAGCAAAATGGGGCTTACCATTATCGATGCTTCAACAGCAATGGAAGGGAATGGGCCTGCTGAAGGCGACCTGGTGAAAATGGATCTTATTATTGCCGGCACCAATCCGCTTGCCACAGATTTTGTTGCTGCAAATATTATGGGTTTTGAAATTGACGAAATACCAACTTTTAACTGGGCTGTAAAATCGGGGATGAAACCGGTAGGCCTGGATGAAATTGAAGTGAGGGGAGAAAGGATTGATGATGTAAAAAGAAAATTCAAACGACCTCAGATTTACCCATGGAATGCCATTAATAAGGTTTGGGGTATGGAAGAAATATGATTTTCGGATAGAAGTTTCAAAAATCAACATAAAAACTAACCAATCATGAAAAATTCAAAGTATTTTATTACTGGAATTTTATTGGTTTTTGCCATATCAGTTTTCCCCAATTCAATCAAAGTTCCTTCACAGTTTGCAACAATACAGGAAGCTATTAACAATGCCCAAAACGGAGATACAATTCAGGTAGCTGACGGAATTTACAATGAAGAAATTAATTTTAATGGTTATGCTGCTGACTCTGTAATTATAAAATCGGAGTTTGGTCCCGAAAATTGTATCATTGATTGTCAAAATGGATCATATTCAGCAGGCTTTGTTTTTAATAGTCAGGATTGTAAAAGTACGATTGAAGGTTTTACAATCAGAAATGCAACATGGGGTATCTGGGCTTATGCAGGTTCAACGCCAACCATTAAAAATAACATTATTGAAGACTGTAAAATGGGAATATCCTGTAGTTCAGAAGCGTTACCTGTAATAAATTCCAATCTCATTAAGAATTGTGGTGGCTTGGGAGAAGGTGGTGGTATTGACTTATCCAGGTCTTCAGCAATTGTTAGTAATAATATTATTATTAACAATTTTTCTTCAAAAGGAGGTGGAATTTATTGCTATTATTGTTCACCCTCTATTGTTAACAATACAATTGTTGGAAATTCAAATAGTGAGGAAGATGGGCTTTGTGGTGGAATTTATATTAAAAACTCATCTCCTGAAATAATAAATAATATTATAGCATTTTCTGATGGGATAGGTGTTGTCGTTACCGGAACCAGCTCCTCTCCAAATATTTTGTACAACGATTTATATGAAAATTCAGGGGGAGATTATTTCATCGGTGAAACAGATGGATCAATTAGTGAAGTTAACCTGGCTGGAGTTGATGGCAATATTTCGAATGCCCCTTTATTTTATGACGACGATTATTTTTTAGCGCTTGTTTCTCCTTGTGTTGATGCCGGAAGCCCCGATACAACAGGCTTAAGGATAGGGGAAACGGACTTTAATGGCGATCCCCGTCTTTTTGATGGCGATGGTGATGGAACTGCAGTTATTGATATGGGTGCCATTGAATTGCAGGTTGGCCCGGGCGATTTCACCGAAAATGTTTCTATCTGCCAGGGCGAAGAATATGAAGGGCATAACGAAACAGGAGTTTTTCAGAGAACCTTAAGCTCTTCCACTGGCGGAGATAGTATTGTAACTACCTATTTAACTGTTAATCCTTCTTATAACATTGAAGAAGATATTACAATTTGCGAAGGGGAAAGTTATTTCGGATTAACGGTTGCCGGTCGGTATTACAGGGAATTTAAAACAATTAATAACTGCGACAGTGTAATTATAACAAACCTTACTGTGCGCCCCTTAGGTGAATGTTATTTTACGTTAAATGTTCCATCCGAAGATTATCCAACCATTCAATCGGCTATGGATGCTGCAAATCCGGGTGACACTGTTCTTGTGGCAGATGGCACTTACACTGGTGAAGGAAACCTGTATTTAAAATTTAATGGGAAAGCGATTGTTGTTAAATCAGAGAATGGTCCTGAAAACTGTATCATCGATTGTGTGGATGGAACAGGCGTACAGGCATTTCTGATCACAGATGGAGAAACAAGGGGTAGTGTTGTTAATGGGTTTAAAATTATTAATGGTTGCTGGGTAATTTATGTAGAAAATTCATCACCTACTATAACAGGTAATATTCTTATTGACAATAACTCAGGTGTATATTGTGGCGTGAACAGCAATCCACTTGTCAAAAATAATACTATTTCGTATTGCAATGAAAACGGAATTTATTGTTATAGGTCAAAAGGAATTATTCAGAATAATACCATAAGAAGCACAGGGGAAACAAATATAAGTGGTATTTATTGTCAAGTGGCTAATCCAACAATTCAGGATAATATTTTTA
>JAFGGF010000172.1 GCA_016930735.1 Prolixibacteraceae bacterium | reverse complement strand
GCACCATCAGGTACCACAACATTTGCTCTGGCATCAGCAAGCAGAATTCCTGCCGGGACAGAGATCGTGCCGGTAGCACCATTAATAACAATTGTATATTCAGTTGAAGTTAATACAGCATCGTTGCTTAATCCGCCATCAGTAACTTCAAGTACATAAACTGTAGTATTTTCACCATTGGCTGATACAACTTCCAGAACATCACCATCAGCAACAACATCGGTTCCTGCAATAGCAGTTCCTGCGCTTTTTACAGTCAGTGTTTGTCCTTCATTTTCCTTGTTAATCATTGAAAGCATTTCATCAACAGTTGTTCCTGTAACAACACCTTTGATCAGTTCATCCATTGAATAGCCTTCGCTAACTTTGTAAGCAGAAGAAGTAACAGTTGACTTATATACGGTAACTTCATTAAATGTATGTGTTCCCAAGCCTGCAAATGGTATTTTAACATCGGTATCCCAGCTGTAACCAAGAGCGGCAAAGTCAGGCCTCCATTCCCATTTCCATTCACTGGTTTCATCATCGGTACCAAAGGCTGCACCATAAACCGGATTACCATGCCAGTATTGTGGTTTTCTGGTATAACGTTCAACCTGGTCAGCATCGTGGCTACCAATATGCCACCTTACACCATCGCCTGTACCAAATACATCAAGTAATTCAAAGTCGTTGGGATCGCCAACACCTTTTGTTCCGGCTTTAACTGAATCGTTAACAATTTTAAATAAGTAGTAAGTATCGCCCCACCATCCGAAAACAGGGTTTCCACCCATCAGGGTATCACCCCATGGATTAGTTCTGAAATCAACATCATATTTAAAGTCAATTACACTAAGGTAAGAAGCACCACCGCTGATTGCAACAAAACATTCACCCGGCATTATAATCGGGTTCACTGCAAGGTCCTGAATAGCTCTTGCAGGTTGTACCATCCAGTTGGCTTCATTATCCCAAACACGGCCTGGAATATATTTATTATACCTGCTTCCCCAGTCTTCAGCAGTTGTACCATTGGTAATTGCAGCAGCAGGTGTTCCATCGGAACCACCTCTTACTATCATATAATTACTCATATCAATTGGCTGGTTACCCGGGTTGCAAATTTCCCATGCTGATGCTCCCCAATATGCACGCATTGCACGTTGTGAGAAGAATGGTTCAGCCTGGAACGGTTGAACATCCTGAGGTGCTTTTTCTTTACTAAGAATTACTGAGTATGATAACAATGTAGTATCATCTTCAGCCACTGTATTAAAGGTTACTGTCCTGTCGGCTACAGTACCGCTAATATTAGTCGCCCTTTCAACAGTAAACGAGGTATTTAAAGCCTCTGTTTTTGCGATTAGTGCAGGTACACCTGCAACATCCGAAGGAACCTGTATGGCGTAACTGTAAACTGAAGGAAGGAAACCGGGAATGGTATCACCTTTCCAACCAAACAAACCTCTGTAGAATTCAGGAATATCAGGCCATGTAATAGCTGATAAATTAGCATTGTGGCTTGGCCTGAAATCACGGACTTTAATATAATAAGTTTTAACAGAACCATCTTTGGCTGTAACTTTCAGTTTGTCACCATTCATTAAGTCAGGCCTGTCAGCTCCGTCAACAGTAACTACTTTCCAGCTTGCTTCCGGTGCTTTTTCCAGATATTTTAACAATGTATCAATACGTGTTGCAAACGGAACGTTATAAACAGTATCCATACCAAATGCTCCAATAGTTACAAGATATGGGTTGCTGAAATCCCGATATGTATTATAAGTATTAGAGGTTGGGTTATAATCAAGACGGTTTTTAGGTACTACAATATTAGCATCGTCAGTTGGTTCAGCAACTACAATGTCAAACGGCCAGATCTGAAGTGTGTTACCACAGGCATAAATGATTAACTGGTCACCTGTACGAGCTGAAGTAAATGCAGAGTCTTCCCTGTTGGGAGAGAACCTGTACTGCCATGCAATACCTGGAGATTTTTCAAAATACTGCATAATCTGATAATCATTCCTGGTTCCCCACGGAACAGTCATTACAGTATCGGTGAAATTAACATCAATAACGTCAGACTGGAATGAAGCTGGATTTAAGGTGTAGTTTCCATGGTTTCCAACAGTCCAGAATGAAGAAACTTTAGTTCCTTCTGTACCAAACTGGTTCCTTGGCTGAGGAATAGGTAACCATTCAGAATCTTCAATATCAGTACCCTGTTGTAATAACCAGTCATCGCCAAACAAGTCACCTTGTTTAACAGAGAATTTTCTTACTAAAACATGCGTAGCTGTTGCAGCTGCTACACCGGCAACATCTGTACGGCCACCATCAGGAACTGTACCATCGGCATCGGTAAACCGGCCGTTAACTTCATCAACAACAACCGAGTCGATTTCAGTTAAATGTTGCCTGATAAAAAATACATTCCTTCCGTCCCATGTTTCAAGAGCAGAATTACCGTATGGAGTTATACTGTCATACATTGATCCATCCGGCATCTTAACATTTGTATAGTCACCCCATTCTGTTTTTGCAACGTAGAGTGGCAAATCAGCAAGTTCCCACATATCATCCTGGGTTTGAGTCCTGCCTTCCCATCTTTCAGGATCGATTTTCTGCAACTTTTCTGCCACATCGGCTACTGTTGCAAGAACAAAGGATTTACCCGGCCACAAAATTTTATTGGGTAATTTAATCCTGAGGTATTCCGGAATGTTATCCCACGGTACTGTCCAGGCAGTTAAGTTCCCAAATTCGAATGTGCCTAAATTAACGGCTTCGGTTGTACTGACATTCGAAATTTCAGCGTAAGAATAGTGCATAGTCGTCATTCTTACTTCTGAAATTACCAGATGTCGAATCGTATCCGCGTTATACACATAATCATATTGTGCTTTCAAACTTAAAACACTACATGAAACAAAAAGTAAAAAAAGTAAAAGTTTTAATTTCATAATCTTAGTTTTTAAGAGTTTTGATAGGTTAACAAATATGACAATTATTTTACGTTTATACAAAAAACTTACAAAAAGAAGTATGTAAATAATTCGTCAAAAATACCGTAAATATTACATTTTGTTTTTTGTGTTTATAGTGAATCTGTATTATTTGTATAACAAATCAGTCTATATGAGTGTGTTTTGAACACTTTTAAATTTATAATGATTTGATTATCAGTTTATAATTATTGAGTTTGTTACTCTTAAACAAGAAGATGTTTATATGGATGTCTTCGACATTAAATAAATCAATGAATACTGACATTTTAAAAATTATTAAATTTTAATTTCCGGATATATTAAATTTATTTCAATTTGAAAGTTTTATTACTTTTGTAGGTACTGTAAAAAATGTATTCTTATCTTTTAACTAATAATTAGTAATTATGTTGAAACCAAAAGTTTTGGAAGCGATCAATAATCAGATTAATGCTGAATATTATTCTGCATTTTTGTATTTGTCAATGTCAGCTTATTTTTATAACAAAGGATTACCGGGATTTGCCAACTGGATGTATATACAATATCAGGAAGAGCTGACACATGGGAATAAGTTTTTTGCATATATCCATGAAAGAGGTTGTAAAGCGGAAATAAAAGCTATCGAACAGGTTGAAACCGGGTTTGAAAATATTCTGGAGGTTTGGGAAAAGGTTTTGGCGCACGAACAAAAAGTCACAGCTTTGATTAATAATATAATGGATATAGCCATTAAGGAAAGCGACCATGCAACCATCAGCTTTTTGAAATGGTTTGTTGATGAACAAGTCGAAGAAGAAGCAAATGTAACAGAAGTTCTTGATACTTTAAAACTCATTAATGGCCAGGGTAACGGTTTATTTATGCTTGACCGTGAAATGCGTCAAAGGACATTTGTGGATCAAACGCAGGCAGCTGAATAAAATTTTTATTAAATATATTTACGAGGCTGCTTAAATTGCAGCCTTTTTTATTAATTATGGATTTATCTGAAAATATTTTAAAAGGTTATCATGAATTGATCAGGCATTGCCAGGCAACCTGTGAAGCAGGTTCGGTACCTGAAATCAGGAAAGCATTTGAATTTGCATACAACGTCATTGGCGATAGTAACTTTGAACACGGGGAATCAATACTTAACCATGCACTCGAAGTAGCATTTATTATTGCAACTGAAATTGAACTTGGGTCAGATTCTGTAATTGCAGGCTTATTGCATAATGTGTTATATGCAAACCTTAAACAAAAAGTCCAACCGGAAGAAATTAAAGAAAATTTCGGCAATGCAGTATTCACCATTCTTAATGGAATGTTTAAAATCAATGCATTGGGTACTGATACAGTTGATCTTCATGCCGAAAATTACAGGAGCCTTTTACTTGCCCTTGCAGGCGATGTCAGGGTAATTATCCTGAAAATTGCTGACAGGTTGCAGGTAATGAGAAACCTTGACAATTATCAAAATGAAATCCGTGGAAGGCTTGTAAACGAAACATCTTTTCTTTATGCACCGCTTGCCCACCGCCTTGGTTTATACAATATTAATTCGGAATTACTGGATTTGAGTTTAAAATACCAGAAACCCAAAAACTATGATTATGTTGTTGCCCGGTTAAAAGAAACCGAAAAAGAAAGGGCTAATTTTGTAGCTGATTTTGTAAAACCTATCGAAGAGAAACTAAAAAAGCGTGGTTTTGATTTTAATATGAAAGCCCGCACAAAATCAATTCATTCGATATGGAATAAAATGAAATCAAAGAAGGTTTCATTTGATGAAGTTTATGACTTGTTTGCTATCCGGATCATTTTAAATTCAAGTCCTGAAAATGAAAAAAGTGAATGCTGGACCGTATATTCAATTGTAACGGAGGAGTATCAGGCAAATCCGGAAAGATTGCGCGACTGGATTACAATACCAAAATCAAATGGCTATGAATCGTTGCATACTACCGTGCTCGGGCCACGTGGAAAATGGGTCGAAGTGCAGATCAGGACTGGCAGGATGGATGAAGTTGCGGAAAAGGGGCTGGCTGCCCACTGGAGATATAAAGGTGGGAAAGGCTCACAGGAATTTGACAACTGGTTGACAGGCATCAGGGAAATTCTTGAAAATCCGGAATTGAATATTGTAGATTTTATTGATGAATTTAAAGTTAATGTTTATAAAGACGAAATATTTGTTTTCACACCAAAAGGTGACCTGAAAAAATTACCAAGGGGTTCAACTTTACTCGATTTTGCTTATGACATTCATTCTGACCTGGGAGATAAATGTGTTGGCGGCCGGGTAAATGACAAAAAGGTCGGGCTCAGGCATAAACTTGAAAATGGCGACCATATTTCAATTGAAACTTCAAATAATCAAAAGCCAAAGATCGACTGGCTCGATTTTGTTGTAACATCAAAAGCAAAAAACAAGATAAGGGTCAGCCTTAACGAAGAACAGAAAAGGGAAGCACAAAACGGTAAGGAAATATTATTACGAAAGTGTAAAAACTGGAAAATTGAACTGGATGATGATGCGATTAGAAAACTGCTGAAACATTATAAATTCAAGCTTGCATCGGAACTTTATTTTAACGTCTCGAAAGAGAAAATAGATGTTTTGGAGGTTAAAAGCCTGTTAAGTACGAAAGTTGAGGAATCAGGCAAGGCAAGGCTCGAAGAAATTTTAACAAAAGATGAATCAAAAAATCTGTCATTCGATTCAAGCGATGAATACCTGATAATTGATAATAAGCTGAATAACGTAATTTATAAACTTGCACCATGTTGTAATCCGGTATTTGGAGACACAATTTTTGGATTTGTTACCATAAATGACGGGATAAAAATTCACCGGAAAAATTGCCCCAATGCAACACAAATGATCAACAGGTTTCCTTACAGGGTTGTAAACGCACGCTGGAAAGGAACAACTGTAAAAAGTTCGTTCCTGGCAACTTTATTTGTTACAGGAACCGACCATGAAGGTATTTTGTCTGATATTACCCACATAATTGCAAAAGACGTGGGCAGCCAGTTGCGGTCGGTAAATATTGAATCAAATAAAGGTACCTTTGAAGGTGTCCTGAAAATTTCAGTTTATAACCTTCAGCACCTTGATTTTCTGATCCACAAAATAAAAAATACCAAAGGTGTGCTGTCTGTAACCAGAGGCGATAAATAGGATTTATTTTATGAAAACAGATTCCTGGAAAAATGAAATTGAGGAATTTCTTAAGAACAGAAAAATTGAAGAAGCGGAACTGATATTAAAAAAAGTTGAGTTGGAGAACCCTGATAATATCGGGTTTTGGATTTATAAGGGGCAGTTTTATCAGAGGATTCAAAATTGGCCTGTTGCAATTAATTCATTTAACAAAGTTCTGGAACTGGAGCCGGAAAATAACTTAGCCAAATCCAATATTGAAATAATTCAAAGTATATTGAACTTCTGGAATCCGGAAATGTTTAATGCATAGGCATTTATGTTTATTTGATTGAATTAATATAAGGAAGTAAATAATTAGCAAGCTCAAGATGGAACGAAATTTGCTTACAAAGGAAGTTCTTTATTAAATATTGTTAAATAACTACAATATTCTTTTAATTAGAATAAAATATAGTCGGGAAGTTAAATATCTGATAAACAAATTTTAGGATTTTTAAACAGAATTACTATTTTTGACATTCTTCTAAAAAATTGAACTAAACGAAATAATTTTAAAATTTAACGAATAAAAAGGATTTGATATGAAACGATTGTTAAGTATTGTATTTTTAATTTTTTCAGTAATTATTGTTAATGCACAGGATGCTGCAGAAAAAATCAATCAGGCACAGGAAGCATTGGGTAATAAAGATTATGCAAAAGCATATGAACTTTATGACAATGCAATGAATAATTTGGGTGATGTACAAGTGCCTGAAGCAATTTATTATAACATTGGTATAGCTGCCTACAGGTCTGATAATCTTGAGGGAGCAAAAAAATATTTAGGTAAATCTATTGAACTGGGTATTAATGTTTCTAAATGCAATGAATATATAGCCCGTTTGTATGAAGATAAAGAGATGTACGAAGAAGCTGTAGCCAGTTTTACCCAGGCAATTGAAACTTCGGAGGAAGGTAGTGGTGACTTGTATTACCTTGCTGCTATTGCTGCTTATAAAGGTAAAATGTATGATCAGGCAATTTCTTATTTCGATAAATGTATTGAAGGTAATGTAAGAGGTGAAACCTGCGTATATTATAAGGCAAATGCTTTTAAAAGTCAGGGTAATGATGATGGTTATAAAGCTGCACTCGAATCAGGAAATGAAAAATATCCTGGTGACAAGCGGATAGCTCCTGCATTAGCTAAAATTTATTTCGATGAAGGTTATGCTTTATATCAGAAAGGTGCTGAAGTTATTACTGCTGCCAATGCTAAAGTAGAAGCCGGAGATATGTCGACTGCCGACGATGCTTATAAAGCTGAGGTTGAAAAGGGTAAAGAAAGTTTTCGTGCAGCCATTCCGATTCTTGAAAAAGCCAAGGAACTGGATCCATCAAATGCCAATGTTGAAAATGTATTGTCAGCTTGTAATCAAAGTCTTTAATATTGTTTGACTGAAAAGAAAAGATTATTAATTATAATTCAGATTCCCGGTTTTATTAAGCCGGGTTTTTTATTTTAATGATTTTGATTACTGTTTTCTTTTCCACATTTTGTAGCTTTGGATAAACTTAAAAACTATGAAAATGAAAAATATTATTTTATTCATTTGGGTATTGGCATTGTCGTATGCGTGTACCAACAAAACCAGTAATGAAACAGTTAAAACAATGAATACCGACAAAGTGATAGAACAAAAGGCAAATGAATTTGCCTCGTTCAAATTAACAACCGATATTGGTTTATTAAGTCAGAAAGAAAAGGAAATGTTGCCTTTGCTTTTTCAGGCTGCAAACTTAATGGAAGATATTTACTGGGAAGAAGCTTTTGGCGATAAAGAAGAATTATTCAGTAAATATCAGGATGAAGCAGTGGTGAAATTCCTGAAGATTAATTATGGCCCATGGGAAAGGTTAAATAATAATGAGCCTTTTTTACCCGAATTCGGAGCAAAACCTGCCGGCGCCAATTTTTACCCAAAAGATATGAGCAAGGAGGAGTTTGAGGCCTGGGGCGATGATTCCAAAACAAGTTTATACTCTGTAATCAAAAGAGATGAAAACGGATCGCTTCAATCGGTTCCATACCACATAGCTTTTAAAGAAAAAACCGAAAAAGCTGCTGATTTGCTGACAAAAGCTGCAGCACTGGCAGAAGATGAAGGATTGAAAAACTACCTCGAATCAAGGGCTCAGGCTTTAATGACTGATGATTATTTTAAAAGCGACATTGCCTGGCTCGATATGAAAAACAATAATATTGACTTTATTATTGGGCCGATTGAAAATTATGAGGACCAGCTTTACGGATATAAAGCAGCACACGAGTCTTTTATTTTAATTAAGGATAAAGAATGGAGCAAAAAACTTGAAAGGTATGCCGAATTGCTTCCATCGTTACAGGAAAACCTCCCTTGCGAAAAGAAATACAAGGATGAAACACCTGGTGGTGAGTCGGATATGAATGTTTATGATGCAGTTTATTATGCCGGTGATTGTAATGCCGGAAGTAAAACAATTGCAATTAACCTGCCCAACGATGAAGTAGTCCGTGAAACAAAAGGAAGCCGGAAACTACAGCTGAAAAATTCGATGCAGGCCAAATTTGATAAAATTCTGGTACCAATTGCTGAACTTTTAATTGATGAAAGCCAGCAAAGTCACGTAAAATTTGATGCATTTTTTGAAAATACCATGTTTCACGAAGTTGCTCACGGATTAGGATTGGGAAATACTGTTGATAAAAGTTCAACTGTGAGAGAAGCCCTGAAAGATGCTTACACTTCAATTGAAGAAGGAAAGGCAGATATTCTTGGCCTCTGGTGTGTATATAAATTGAATGAAATGGGCGAGTTGGGTGATAAAGACCTGATGGATAATTTTGTGACCTTTATGGCAGGGATTTTCCGATCAGTAAGGTTTGGTGCAGCCAGCGCACATGGAAAAGCCAACATGATCCGATTTTATTATTTCCAGGAAAATGGAGCTTTCACCCGAAATCAGGATAACGGAACTTATAGTGTAAATTTTGAAAAAATGAAAGAAGCCATGCTATCCTTATCTGATATGTTACTGAAAATACAGGGGGATGGTGATTATGAAACTGCAAAAGCCTTGATTGAGGAAAAGGGACTAATAAGAGAAGAATTGCAGGCTGACCTCGACCGTGTTAGTGAAGCCGGGATCCCACGCGATATAGTATTCGAGCAGGGTCCCGAAGCACTGGGTTTGTAGTTTATTATTAAAATATATGGAAAGCAGCTGGTTCTTAATTGGATCAGCTGTTTTGTTTTGTTTTATCTTGCCGATTGAGAATGCAGGATATATAAAAAAGATAAGGGAAACCACTGTTTCCCTTATTATTTAACCCCCAAACACACCGTTGAAAGAAGAAATTCAACGTTCTGTAAAAATATGGATTTTTTTTTAATATCACAAAAAATGGTATTAAAAAATATCTTTTGGCCTATTTGAAAATGTATAGTCTGTTGTTTAAGATATTGATTAGTAGATTTATAGATTAATCGGGAGTGCAAGAAACCATACAGAAAAAATCTTTCTTTTATTAATAGAAATATTATTGCAGGAACTTTTGAATTAATTTTTCGCTTTCTGATAAAGCTTTCTGCAAATTGTCGTTAACAATAATTACATCGAACCGGTTGGCAAAAGCTAATTCCGATTCTGCTTTTTCAATACGCATATTTATTTTATCCCGGCTTTCTGTTGAACGGTTTATCAGCCTTTTTTTAAGCTCTTCAACCGAAGGTGGCTGAATAAATACTGCCAAAGCCTCATTCCCGTAATAATTTTTAATATTCAGCCCACCGGCAACATCCACATCAAAAATAACGTGTTTACCTTTCGACCTGATATTTTCCACCTCCGAAATTAAAGTCCCGTAATATATTCCTTTATAAACTTCTTCCCACTCAAGAAATTCTTTATTCTGAATTTTTTCAATGAATTCTTTTTCTGAAAGAAAATAATAATCTTTTCCATTCTTTTCGTTATGGCGTGGCTCACGACTGGTAACTGAAACGGAAAATTCGATGTTTAGATCAAGTGAAAGCAAATGCCTGACAATTGTAGTTTTTCCGGCACCCGAAGGTGCTGAAAATATCAGTAATTTTCCTTTTTGATCCTTGTGATGCATAGTCAGAATTTAAAGGACATTTAAAACCTGTTCTTTAATACGTTCAAGGCTGTCTTTCATTTCAACAACAATTCTTTGAATATTGCTGTCATTTGCTTTCGAACCAATAGTGTTTATTTCCCGTCCCAGTTCCTGCGAAATAAAACCAAGTTTTTTACCTGCTGATTCCGGGTATTCAAGCACTTCACTAAAAAAAACTATATGATTTAAAAGCCTGACTTTTTCTTCATTAATATCGAGTTTTTCAAGATAAAAGATCAGTTCCTGCTCAAAGCGGTTTTCATCGACATTCCCGTTCAGTTTAAACGATTCAAGGTTTTCAGTGATCCTTGCCCTGATGTTTTCAATCCTTTGTTTTTCAAATGGCTGGATCTCACCCAGAAGCTGTTTAATGGAGTTAATATTGTTTATAAGGTCGGTTTTTAATGCTTCGCCTTCCTGCATCCTGAAATGATCAATATCCAGAAGGGCCTTTCTTATATTTTCCAGAATTACATTCCATTCTGTTTCATCCAGTTCTTCATATTCTGTTTTAATCGTATCGGGAAGGCGCAATGCCATTTCCAGGGTTGTAACATTTACCGGGAGTTTTAATGATTCGCTGATCTCTGAAAGATGGTTAAAATAACTTTTTACAATTGCTTCGTTGATTTTTGAACTGGATTCCTCCCCCAGGTTTTCGGTATAAATATTAAAATCGACTTTCCCGCGAATCAGCTTTTCTGATAACTCTTTTCTGATTGCCAGGTCTTTTTCACGGTACAAAGCAGGGATACGGGTATTAATATCAAGCTGTTTGCTGTTGAGGGTTTTTATTTCCAGGGTAAATTTTTTATTCCCGTACTCAAATTCGGCTTTGCCGTACCCTGTCATCGATTTTATCATAATCCAGAAAATTTTTTGCTAAAATACAATTAAAAGTTATGCAATCACTCCTGAGCCTATTAATTCTTCTCCTTGGTACCAGGCTGCAAACTGGCCGGAAGTAATACCTCTTTGTTCATTCTGAAAAATGAAATATGCCCCATCTTCTTTTATATGAATAGTCCCTTTTTCAAGAGGTTGCCTGTAACGAATGCGTATGTCGAATTCTCTTTTTTCACCAGTTTTCATCTGAAAGTCGGTTCGAAGCCAATGTATATTTTTTTTCGAAACAAACAGCCCCGGGCGGTAAAGCCCCGGATGTTCTTTTCCTTCACCAACATAAACAATGTTCCTGTTAACATCAATTCCCAAAACAAACAAAGGATCTTTGTACCCCCCAATATTCAGCCCTTTTCGCTGCCCAACTGTATAAAAATGCGCTCCCTGGTGTTCCCCTATTATTTTTCCGTTCCATGGTTTATATGGAAAAGGGAAACAAAGCCTGGAGTAATTGTCTTCAGAAATTTCAATATGTTTTTTCTTTTCCGAGAATTTAGCTGGAATTTCAATCACATTTCCTGTTTTTGGCTCAAGTTGTTGTTGCAAAAATGTGGGAAGGTCAACCTTCCCAATAAAACAAATTCCCTGAGAATCTTTCCGCTCGGCAGTTGGTAAATTTTGCTCTTTTGCAATACGCCTAACTTCGGGTTTTAATAAATGCCCGATCGGGAACATTGCTTTGGAAAGTTGTAGCTGGTTTAACTGGCAAAGAAAATAACTCTGGTCCTTGTTCCTGTCTTTCCCGGCAAGCAACCGATAAATGGTTTCTCCGTTTTTTATAATCTCGTCTTTTCGGCAATAATGGCCGGTTGCAACAAACTCGGCATCAAATTTTAAAGCTTCTTCAAGGAAAATGTCAAATTTTATTTCACGGTTGCAAAGCACATCTGGATTGGGAGTGCGCCCAGCCTGATATTCGGCAAACATATAATCGACAACACGTTTTTTATAATCTTTGCTTAAATCAACAATATGAAAAGGGATATCCAGCTTTTTTGCTACCATGCGTGCTATCAGTGCATCCTCTTCCCAGGTACATTCACTGGTAACAGCTCCCACCCGTTCGTGCCAGTTCACCATGAATAAAGCAACTACGTCATATCCTTGTTGTTTAAGAAGGTACGCGGCAACACTGGAATCAACTCCACCTGAAAGACCTGTAACTACACGTTTCATATCAAAAATAATACATGACAAAAGTAGGAAGAAAACATCAGAGATAAAAAGCACAGATAAATATGATGCTTAAATTAAAATATCTCTTTGAAACCCCGAAGAGTTTTTATAATTTCCCTTCCTGAAATAATAACTTAAACCGATTCATATGAAAACAATAAACCGGGTTGCTGCCATATTTTTTATATTTACATTTTTAGTAAGTTTTTCTTCTGTTTCTCAGGAATTACCATCGCTCAAAGGACGAAAAGTTTTAATTACCTGGGGAGGTTGGGATGGACATGAACCCAAACAATGTGTCGATATTCTGGTGCCGTGGCTGAAAGCTGAAGGTGCGGAAGTAGAGGTTTTTAATAATCTGGATAAATACACCGACAAAGAATACATGGATAAGGTTGACCTTATTATTCAAACGTTTACCATGTCGAATATAACCGGTCCGCAGGAAAAAGGGCTTCTCGAAGCCATTAAAAACGGTTGTGGGATCGCAGGTTGGCACGGAGGGCTAGGCGACGCTTTCCGTCAGAATACCGAATACCAGTTTATGGTAGGAGGTCAGTGGGTTGCACACCCGGGTGGAGTCATCGATTATAAGGTAAATATTATTGATAAAAACGATCCCGTAACAAAAGGATTATCCGATTTTATAATGCACAGTGAACAATATTATATGCATGTCGATCCAAATGTAAAAGTTCTGGTAACAACAACGTTTAGCGGCGACCATGCCGATTGGATAGATGGTTGTGTAATGCCTGTGGTTTGGAAAAAAACCTACGGAAAAGGTAGGGTATTCTATTCTTCGTTGGGACATGTGGCTTCCGATTTTAATGTACCAGAAGCCCTGGAAATACTAAAACGCGGGATCCGCTGGGCAAGTGCCAGTAAATATGAATCCAAAGAAAAATGGGTGACCCCGGTTTATTAATCCAATTTATAAAATGGGATTGTAAAACCTAACCATGGAACTGCAAATGAGGCACCCGATCCGGCAGGTATAATCAATCCGAAATCCAGTGCTGCCTTTTTAATTATCCAGCGCCCTCCAATGGCTATGATAAAAGTGCCATCAATGTAATAGTTTTCGGTTATAAAGTATCCCCTGCTACCTGTCCGGAACATTCCGTTAAAGTTTATCATGGGCGATGATGCCCATTCTCCACCTGCAAAACCATAGCCTAAACCTATTGTGGTATTATTATCTCTTGTTCCGAAAGTGGAGAGGCCGTAAACAATTCCAAAACCTGTATTTGATTCTCCGATTACCGTTCCAAGCAGGGCACCGGCACCGATATTTACTTTTCCTTTTTCAATGGGGATTGAAATTTTAGGTGTAAAAAAAACAGGCGTTGGGGCCCCCTCGAATAAAAACAGGGGAATTATTCCCGCACCCAATGAAAAATTCTCTGTTAATCCGACTGCAAACTGATTCCATAAGATCCAGATATTCTGGAAATAACCTTCACCGGGTTTAAGCCCGTAACCGTTTGGCGACCAAAAATACCGCGTAGCCTGTGGATTTTCAAACCAGTATTGCCCGTTTTTAAATTGTGCATTTATTATTTCTTCTTTTTTAGTTATATCACTTTTAAAGATTGAAATTTTCCCCAGGTTAAGGGTTAATAATTCAATTTTAAGGGAATCCTCTCCGATAATGGCTCCAATGTATTCATTGCCTTCTTTGGTTTCGATTCTGACTTTTATTGTATCTCTATCCTGAGCATTTACAATCCCTGATGTCAAAAACAGGAAGATTGACAACAAAATTATTACCAGTGATTTCATTTCTTTTTTATGATAAGTTACAAATAAATTCAATGAGATCCGATAGTGTTATGAATGAATATCAACAATCATTATAGTAATTATTTTAGCTACTGACATAGCTCTCCAGCCCTCAAGGTATTTTTTCGTTTTGCAGATTTTTTAAATTTCACATTCCTGCCATCACCAATTTATCCACGTGTTTTAACTTGATCACTTATCTTTCCATTTGTTTAACTTTTAACTCGTTTATTGATTTTTACGACATAATTCTGTATATTTATTGCATATATTAAAACCAATTAAAATGTATCAGTTAACCTACAAAATAGTATCGTTTTACAAATTTTCAACGTTTTTGTTTCTGATTATTTATCTATTGTTTCCAATGTGTGTTGAAGGACAGATAAGGACAAATGATGCCAGTAAAATATTAAATCTTTTAGAGGGTGAATGGGATTGGATTTGTACAGTAGGTGGTTGGACCGGAAAGGCATATATTACACCTGAAATTCGAGGGTATACTTTAAAATATGATTTTAGAAAAATTAAAAATTGTAATGACAGTGTTGAATATTATTATTATAAAAATGATACTCTGGTAGCCAATTTAAAAGCCAAGTTCAGTTATTTTAATAATTTGTATGGGGCTAATTATTGGTATTTTGATTATTTATATGGAGAAACGGGTGGAAATAATTTAATTTTTGGTTTCGAAACAGCTGATACCCTGTATTTTGCTGAAAATGGGTTTGATGGGTTTGGATATAAATATGCTAAAGGAATAAAATCTGAAGTTAAAGAAAATTCACAAAAAGAATATATTTTTTATCCAAACCCCACAAATGGAATTATATATATTTCTGGTTCAGATAAAATAAAGAATATACAAATTCTAAATCAGTCAGGTGGCATGCTTTATTATTCTGGAAAAATTGAAAATTGTATTTTGGATTTAAATTTTTTGCCGGATGGGATTTATATATTTAAATTGAATTTATCCAATTCTTTAACAATCAACCAAAAAATAATTCTTCAGAGGTAGATAAATTGTTTAAATCAAAGGTGCTTGTTATAAAAGTCTTATTGAGAAGAGAGACTTAATTCTTATTTTTATT